>NZ_CACSJV010000001.1:0-277172 GCF_902706105.1 Curtobacterium sp. 18060
CAGCGTTCGTCCTGAGCCAGGATCAAACTCTCCGTAAAAAAATACAGACCCAACACCCGAAGGCATCAGACCGAGTTGATTCTGACTGTTGACTGTCTACTGACAATCTTCAATCCAAAAGGAATTGCATCATGACCTGAACAACCAAAGCTGCCCAGGCACGAGGTCAATCAATAAATTGGCATTGACAATGTGCACGCTGTTGAGTTCTCAAGGACCAGACGCACTCGCTCTTCGGCTCAGGTTCGAGCTCCAGCCACGAGGCTTGTGTACTAGGCTTGCCACCGGTGTGTCGTCGGACCCGGAGGTCCTGTGGCTCATCCCCGAGGGGAGAGAACCGGTGGGCTTGTCATCCTAGGCGTCGAAGCGATCGAGCACAAGGCCAGATCTGATCTTCAGTGGAGGATGGTCCCGCTTGAGGGCCGACGTGCTCTGGGCTTTCGCTCCAGCCGCTCCGCCGCACCTTTGGGGTGACGAGTAGGAACTTTACGCAGGCCTGGGCGAGTGTGCCAAGCCAGGCCCGATCCCGGGCGTGTCGCGTTGTGCAACACGCGTCGCCCGGGTGCCGGGGCGATCAGGCCAGCGTCACGCCGGCGAGGGTCTTCTTGCCGCGGCGGAGCACGAGGACTCCCCCGGGCAGGGCGAGGTCCGACAGCGGTGCGTTGGCGTCCTCGGCTCGGACGTTGTTCACGTACACGCCGCCCTGGTCGATCGCCCGCCGGGCTTCGCCGAGGGACTTCACGAGCTCGGTCTCGACGAGCGCCCGGGCCACGTCGGCTCCGGCCTCGATGGTGACCGACCCCGGCAGCTCCGCGATCGCCGACCGCAGGGTGTCCGGATCCAGCGCACCGAGGTCCCCGTTGCCGAACAGCGCGGCCGCAGCGTCGATCGCGGCCTGGGTGGCGTCGACCCCGTGCACGAGCGAAGTGACCTCGAACGCGAGGGTCCGCTGCGCTTCGCGTCGGAACGGTTCGTCGGCCACCGCCTGCTCGAGTCGCTCGATCTCGGCGCGGGACAGGAACGTGAACTCCCGCAGGCGCGCGATCACGTCGGCATCCGCCGTGTTGAGCCAGAACTGGTACAGCGCGTACGGCGACGTCATCTCGGCGTCGAGCCAGATGGCGTTGCCCTCGCTCTTGCCGAACTTCGTGCCGTCCGAGTTCGTGATCAAGGGTGTCCCGAGCGCGTGCACCGTCGCACCCTCGGCACGACGGATGAGCTCCGTCCCAGAGGTCAGGTTGCCCCACTGGTCCGAGCCACCCGTCTGCAGCGTGCAGCCGTACTGCCGGAAGAGCTCGCGGTAGTCGAGGCCCTGCAGGATCTGGTAGCTGAACTCCGTGTAGCTGATCCCAGCGTCGGAGTTCAACCGCGCGGCGACGGCGTCCTTCTTGAGCATCGAGTTCACCCGGAAGTACTTGCCGACGTCGCGCAGGAAGTCGATGGCGGACATCGGCGACGTCCAGTCCAGGTTGTTCACCAGCCGGACGCCGTTGTCACCGTCCGGGCTCAGGAACCGTGACACCTGCCCCTGCAGACGCGCCACCCACTCGGCGACGGTCTCGCGGGTGTTCAGCGTGCGCTCCGCCGTCGGACGCGGGTCGCCGATGAGCCCCGTCGATCCCCCGACGAGCGCCAGCGGCTTGTGCCCGGCGAGCTGCAACCGACGCATGGTCAGGAGCTGCAGCAGGTTGCCGCAGTGCAGCGACGGTGCCGTGGGGTCGAAGCCGCAGTAGTACGTGATCGGATCACCGTCGAGGGCCTCTTGGAGTGCGGTCTCGTCGGTCGAGACCTGCACCAGACCGCGCCAGCGCAGTTCGTCCCACACCGAGGCGAAGGTGGGGTCGTTCTGCTGGCGCGTCAGGACGTCTTGAGCGGTATCACTGGACACCCCGCCATCGTAGCGGCGGCGCACCACCGACATCGCGCCGTCGACCGGGAGGCCCGTGGTGCGTCTGGGCCCACGCCGCCGGTTCCGGCGCGACGCGCCAGCGGCGGGCCGGCCGTGCCGGTGGGGATCAGTCGAGGGCACCCTTGTGCCGTCGGTACGTCGAGACCGTCGGGTCGCCCGTCAACCAGAAGCGCCAGGGGTACTGCGCACCGCCGGCGATGCCGCCGACGCCGGTGCGCGGTCCGCGCGAGATGCGCGGGACCGGACCCGTCCCGCCGGGGCCGGGTGTGGTCTCGGTCAGGAGTTCCTCGATGACCCGGGCCGGCGGGGCGGAGGCGAGCCGCGCCTCCAGGCCGGGTGCCAACGTGAGCACGAACGGACCGGACCCGTCGAGCAGCGAGGTGCCGTCGTCCTGTCCGAGCACCGCGCCGAGGGCACCACCGAGGTTGCCGGGGCCACGCGCCAACGCGACGTCGGCGACCGACGGGCCACGTCGTCCGCGTGCGGTGTCGACGCCCTCGATCACCTGCGCACCGCGGAGCAGGGAACCGGAGGAGGTGCCGGCCGGTGCACTCACGACGTTGACGCAGGTGTGGATGCCGTACGAGCGGTACGCGTACAGGGTGCCCGGCGAGCCGAACAGGTGGCGGTTGCGCTCGGTCGGACCGCGGTGGCCGTGCGAGCCGGGGTCGGTGGGGCCGAAGTAGGCCTCGACCTCGGTGATGCGCAGGGTCACGCCTCGGCCAGCGATCGTCGCACCGAGCAGCGCCGGTGCGATGCGCGGCGCCGGCTCGGCGAGCATCGCGAGCAGCCCCACGGTCATCGCGTGAAGGGTGCGCCCTCGGCCAGGTCGTGGACGCGACGCGTGACGGACGCCAGCTGCTCGGCCACACGGTCCGGAGCGGTCCCGCCGACACCCGAGCGGGACGCGACACTGCCTTCGATCGTGAGCACGGCACGGACCCCGGGGGTCAGGTGCTCGGAGACCGACCGGTACTCGTCGTCGGTCGGGTCGTCGAGCTCGATGCCGCGCTGTTCGCAGTACCGGACCAGCGCACCGGACACCTCGTGCGCATCGCGGAACGGGACGCCCTGGCGGACCAGCCACTCGGCCACGTCGGTCGCGAGCGAGAAGCCCTGCGGCGCGAGCTCGGCCATCCGGTCCGTGTCGAACGTGAGCGTCGCGATCATGCCGGTGAAGGCCGGCAGCAGGACCTCGAGCGTGGCGACCGAGTCGAAGACGGGCTCCTTGTCCTCCTGCAGGTCGCGGTTGTAGGCGAGCGGCAGTCCCTTCAGGGTCGCGAGCAGGCCTGTCAGGTTACCGATCAGACGACCGGACTTGCCGCGCGCGAGCTCGGCGATGTCGGGGTTCTTCTTCTGCGGCATGATGCTCGAGCCGGTCGAGAACGCGTCGTGGAGCCGGACGAAGCCGAACTCCTTCGTGTTCCAGAGGATGACCTCTTCCGACAGACGCGAGACGTCGATGCCGATCTGCGCGAGGACGAACGCGAACTCGGCGACGACGTCGCGGGCGGCCGTGGCGTCGATCGAGTTGTCGGCCGGGCGGTCGAACCCGAGCTCCGCGGCGATCGCGGCGGGGTCGAGGCCGAGCGAACTGCCGGCGAGGGCACCGGCGCCGTACGGGCTCACGCTCGCGCGGCCCGCCCAGTCGCGGAGGCGCTCGAGGTCGCGGACCAACGGCCACGCGTGCGCCAGCAGGTGGTGCGCGAGGAGGACGGGCTGCGCGTGCTGCAGGTGCGTGCGACCCGGCATGATCGCCGACGGGTGCTCGTTGGCCTGCTGGGTGATCGCGTCGACCAGGTCGATCACGAGTCGGCCGATGCGCCGCCCGTGGTCGAGCATGTGCATGCGGCCGAGCGTCGCGATCTGGTCGTTGCGGCTGCGGCCGGCGCGGAGCTTGCCGCCGAGTTCCGGACCGAGGTCGGCGATGAGGAGACGCTCGAGGGCACCGTGGACGTCCTCGTCGGACTCGTCGGGCTGCAGCGTGCCGTCGGCGTGCGCGGCCTCGAGCCGGTCGAGTCCGGCGAGCATGCGCTCGAGCTCGTCCGCCGTCAGGTACCCGGCCGTGTGCAGGGCCCGGGCGTGCGCGCGGGAGCCGGCGATGTCGTACGGGGCGAGCTGCCAGTCGAAGTGCGTCGACTTCGACAGCGCTGCCAGGGCCGCACTCGGGCCGTCGGCGAAGCGGGCGCCCCAGAGGGCTCCGGTGTTGGTGGCGTCGGTCTTCTCGTCGGTCATGTCGTCCTGCGTCGTTGTCGTCGGGCCGGGTGGCGGCGGGTGTCGTCCGCCGGGTGGCGTGCTGTCAGTTCGCCGCGTCGCGGCGGGCGGAGATCTTGCTGGGGAGCGACCAGAGTTCGATGAAGCCCTTCGAGAGGGACTGGTCGAACGTGTCGCCGGTGTCGTACGTGGCGAGGTCGAAGTCGTAGAGGCTCTGCTCCGAGCGACGGCCGGTCACCGTCGCGCGACCGCCGTGCAGCTGGAGGCGGACGTCGCCGGAGACGTGCTGCTGGGTGTGGTCGACGAAGGCGTCGAGGCTGCGCTTCAGCCCGCCGAACCACAGACCGTCGTAGACCAGGTCGGCCCACTCCGACTCGACACCGCGCTTGTAGCGGTTCACGTCGCGCTCGAGGGTGAGGCGCTCGAGCTCCTCGTGCGCCGTGATGAGCGCGATCGCCGCAGGGGCCTCGTACACCTCGCGCGACTTGATGCCGACGAGGCGGTCCTCGACGACGTCGATCCGACCGACGCCGTGCTTGCCAGCCACGGCGTTCAGCTCCTGCACGATCCGCAGCACGCTGAAGCGCTGCCCGTCGAGCGCCACCGGGACGCCGCGCTCGAACGTGATGGTCACCTCGTCCGGGTCGCGCGGGACGGCGGGGTCCTGCGTGTAGGCGTAGAGGTCCTCGGTCGGGGCGTTCCACGGGTCCTCGAGGAAACCCGTCTCGACCGCACGGCCCCACACGTTCTGGTCGATCGAGTACGGCGACCGCTGCGACTGCTGGATCGGCAGGGCGTGCTGCTCGGCGTACGCGATCGCCTTGTCCCGGGTCAGGGCGAGGTCACGCACCGGTGCCACGCTCCGCAGGTCCGGGGCGATCGCCGCGACCGCTGCCTCGAACCGGACCTGGTCGTTGCCCTTGCCGGTGCAGCCGTGCGCGACGCTGTCGGCGCCGAGCTGCTTCGCCGTCAGCGCGAGGTGCTTCGCGATGAGCGGGCGGCTCAGCGCCGACACCAGCGGGTAGCGCTTCTGGTACAGCGCGTTGGCCTTGAGCGCCGGCACGATGTACTCGTCGGCGTACTCGTCCTTGGCGTCGACCACGATCGACTCCACGGCCCCGCAGTCGAGCGCGCGCTGCCGGATCGCGTCGAGGTCCTCGCCGCCCTGGCCGACGTCGACCGCGAGTGCCACTACCTCTTTGCCGGTGGCGTCACGCAGCCAGCCGATCCCGACGGAGGTGTCGAGGCCGCCGGAGTAGGCGAGGACGACGCGGTCAGCCATGCGGTGCGCCTACGCGGTCGCCACGGCGTTCGCCGTTGCCGTCGTCGCGCCGTTCGCGGCGAGGAGCCAGGCCAGCAGCGCCTTCTGGGCGTGCAGACGGTTCTCCGCCTCGTCCCAGATGATGCTGCGCGGCCCGTCGATGACGTCGGCGGTCACCTCGTAGCCACGGTCGGCGGGCAGGCAGTGCATGAACACCGCATCGTCGGCAGCGTGCGCCATCAGGGCGTCGTCCACGCGGTACCCGGAGAAGGTGTCGAGGCGCGACTGCTTCTCGGACTCCTTGCCCATCGAGACCCAGGTGTCGGTGACCACGACGTCGGCACCGGCGACCGCTGCCACCGGGTCGGTCACGACCAGGACGGAGCCGCCGGTCTCGGCCGAACGGTGCTCGGCGTCGGTGACGACCTGCGGGGACGGCGAGAACTCGGCGGGAGCCGCGACGCGGACGTGCATGCCCGCGGTCGCGCCGGCGAGCAGGTACGACTGCGCCATGTTGCTCGCGCCGTCGCCGATGAACGCCACGGTCTGGCCCGCCAGCGTGCCACGGTGCTCGCGGATGGTGAGCAGGTCGGCGAGCAGCTGGCAGGGGTGGAAGTCGTCGGAGAGTGCGTTGACGACGGGGACGGTCGTGCCGGCGGCCATCTCCTCGAGACCGGCCTGCCCGTAGGTGCGCCAGACGATCGCCGACACCATGCGCTCGAGCACGCGGGCGGTGTCCGACGGGGTCTCCTTGCCGCCGAGCTGACTGTTCGCCGTCGAGATGATGAGCGGGCTGCCGCCCAGGTCGGAGATGCCGACGTGGAACGACACCCGGGTGCGGGTCGACGACTTGTCGAAGATGACCGCGACGCTCTGCGGGCCAGCGAGGGGCTTCGCGCCCCAACGGTCGGCCTTCATCTGGTCGGCGAGGTCGAGGATCGCGGACTGCTCGGCCTGGCTGAGGTCGTCGTCCCGGAGGAAGTGGCGGGTCATGCGGAGGTCTCCTGGGCGGCAGCGACGGCCGCGAGGCTCTGGGCGAGGATCGACACGAACTCGTCGATCTCGGCGTCGGACACGATGAGCGGCGGCGCGAGGCGCAGGCTCGACTCGTTCGGGGCGTTGATGATGAGGCCACGCTCGAGGGCGGCGGCGTTCACCGCGGCCGCGATCGGGCCGGTGAGCCCGACGCCGATGAGCAGGCCGGTGCCGCGGACCTCTTCGACGAGCGGTGAGCCGATGCCGGCGATGCCGGCCCGGATCCGCTCGCCCTTGACCACGGCGGCCGCGACGAGGTCGGCGCGCTCGATCTCGGCGAGGACCGCGTTCGCCACGCGGGTGCCGAGCGGGTTGCCGCCGAAGGTCGAACCGTGCTGACCGGCCGAGAACAGGTCGGACGCCCACCCGAAGGTCACGAGCGCACCGATCGGGAAGCCGCCGGCGATGCCCTTGGCCACCGTGACGGCGTCGGGGGTGAAGCCGTGGCCCTGGTAGGTGAACCAGTTGCCCGTCCGGCCGACGCCGGTCTGGATCTCGTCGAGGATCAGCAGCGCACCGTGCTCCTCGGTCAGCCGGCGCGCGGCGAGCAGGAACCCCTCGGGCAGGTCGACGACGCCGGCCTCGCCCTTGATCGGCTCGATGACGATCGCGGCGACCGTGTCGTCGATGGACGCCTCGAGCGCAGCGACGGTGGAGTCGATGTGCTCGACCCCGGGGATCATCGGCAGGAAGTCCTGCTGCAGCGCGGGCTTGCCGGTGAGCGCGAGTGCCCCCATCGTCCGGCCGTGGAACCCCTGCTTCAGCGCGAGGATGCGGGTCTTCTGCCCGTCGGCGCCCTTGTTGAGGCGCGCGAGCTTGAACGCGGCCTCGTTCGCCTCGGCACCGGAGTTGCCGAAGTACACCCGCCCGGCGTCGCCCGCACCGGTGATGCGCTTGAGACGCTCCGCCAGCTCGAGCTGCGGCGGCGTCGCGAAGTAGTTCGACACGTGCACGAGCTTCGCGGCCTGGTCCGCGATCGCCTCGACCAGGACAGGGTGCGCGTGGCCGAGCGAGTTGACGGCGATGCCCGCCAGGAAGTCGAGGTACTCGTTGCCCTCGACGTCCCAGACACGGCAGCCCTGTCCGCGCTCGAGCATGATCTTCGGCGGGGTCAGGGATCGCATGAGCGACGCCCCGAACCGGTCGTTCCAGGTCTCGGTCTGCGTCTCGCTGCTCACGGCTGCTGCCCCTTCTCGGTCGTGCTGGCCACGTGTTGGCCGGTGCTGGTGCTCGTCGACGGTGCTGCGACGCGTCGGCCGATCTCGGCGTGGGTCATCTGGTTCTCGGTGCGTCGGCTCGGGTCCGGGATCACCTCGGTGCCCGCACCGCGCAGGGTGAAGACCTCGAGCAGGATCGAGTGCGGGATCCGGCCGTCGATGATCGTCGCGCCGCCGACCCCGCCGACCACGGCGTCGAGGCACGCGGTCATCTTCGGGATCATGCCCGACTCGAGCGACGGCAGGAGCGCGCGGAGCTCCTCGACCGCGATGAGGTCGACGAGCGAGTCGCGGTCCGGCCAGTTGCGGTACAGGCCGGGGACGTCGGTGAGCATGATGAGCTTCGATGCCCGCAGCGCGATCGCCAGGGCACCCGCGGCCGCATCGGCGTTCACGTTGAGCGCCTGGTCCGGGTGGGCGTCGTCGATCGCGATGCTCGAGACCACCGGGATCCGGCCGGCCTCGATCGCGGCGAGCACCCCGGAGGGGTCGACGTGGGTGATGTCACCGACGTGCCCGAGGTCGTACTCCTGCCCGTCGACGATCACGCCCTTCTGCTCGCCGGTGAACAGCGACCCGCCGTCGCCGAACACGCCGACGGCCAGGCCCTCGCCGTGCTCGTTCATCAGGTCGACGATCTCGCGGTTGACCTCGCCCGCCAGGACGTCGCGGACGACCGAGATCGCCTCGGTCGTGGTGACGCGGTAGCCGCCACGGAACTCGGACTCGATGCCCTGTTCCTTGAGCGCGGCCGAGATCTGCGGGCCCCCGCCGTGCACGACGACGGGGTGCAGCCCGGCGTAGCGGAGGTAGACCATGTCCTCGGCGAACGCACGCTTGAGGTCCTCGTTCACCATGGCGTTGCCGCCGAACTTGACGACGACGACCTTGCCGGAGAACCGCTTGAGCCACGGCAGGGACTCGATCAGGGTCGCGGCCTTGACGGCGGCGAACTCGTGCTCTTCTTCCTTCGTGAGGGGCGTCCCGGCCCCTTCGGTGTCGTTCGCCATCAGCTGGAGTACGCGCTGTTCTCGTGCACGTAGTCGTGCGTGAGGTCGTTGGTCAGGATCGTCGCCGAGTGCGTCCCGACGCCGAGGTCGATGCGCACGTGGGTGTCCCGCGGCGTCAGGTCGACGGTGTCGCTCGGCTGGTCCGGGGCGCCGGCGTGGCAGACCCGGACACCGTTCATGCTGACGTCGACCGCGTACGGGTCGAAGTCGGCGTCCGTGGTGCCGATGGCCGCGAGGACCCGGCCCCAGTTCGGGTCGTTGCCGAAGACGGCGGCCTTGAAGAGGTTGTTGCGCGCGACACTCCGGCCGACGGTGACGGCGTCGTCCTCGGTCGCGGCGTGCACCACCTCGATCGCGATGTCGTGGCTGGCGCCCTCGGCGTCCTGCTGCAGCTGGCGGGCCAGGTCGGCGCAGACCGCGGTCAGGGCTTCCTGGAAGTCGCCGACCTCGGGCGTCACCCCGCTCGCACCCGACGACAGCAGCACGACGGTGTCGTTCGTCGACATGCAGCCGTCCGAGTCGACGCGGTCGAAGGTGATGCGGGTGGCCGCACGGAGCGCCTGGTCGAGCTGGTCCGGGGTCTGCACGGCGTCGGTGGTGATCACGACGAGCATCGTCGCGAGCCCGGGTGCGAGCATGCCGGCACCCTTCGCCATGCCGCCGACGGTCCAGCCGTCCTCGGTCACCACGGACTGCTTCGCCCTGGTGTCGGTCGTCATGATGGCCGTGGCCGCATCCGGGCCGCCGTCGGCGCTCAGTGCGGTGCTCGCCAGGTCGACCCCGCGCAGCACGTTGTCGCGGAACGTCTGGTCGCCGACCCCGATGAGGCCGGTGGAGCAGACGACGACGTCGCCCGCGCCGATGCCGAGGGCGTCGCCCACGGCTTCGGCGGTCAGGTGCGTGGTCTGGAACCCGAAGGGCCCCGTGAAGCAGTTGGCGCCGCCGGAGTTCAGGACGACGGCCCGCGCGACGCCGTCACCGACGACCTGGCGGGACCAGATCACCGGGTGCGCCTGCGCGCGGTTGCTGGTGAAGACCGCGGCCACGGCCGCGTCGGGCCCGTCGTTGACGACGAGTGCCACGTCCGGCTTGCCGCTGGTCTTCAGGCCGGCCGTCACCCCGGCAGCGCGGAAACCCGCTGCCGCGGTGACGCCCTGGAGGCCCGGTTCGCCCTGGGTGGGCTTGCTCACGTCGGTGAGGTCGGTCACGGTGCGACTCCGTCCACGCTGAGGCCCAGGGTCTCCGGCAGACCCAGGGCGATGTTGGTCGACTGGACGGCGGCACCCGCCGTGCCCTTCGCGAGGTTGTCGAGCGCCGTCACGGCGACGACGCGGCCTGCGGCCTCGTCGACCGCGATGCCGACGAGCGCGGTGTTCGCGCCGATCGTGTCCGCGACCCGGGGGAACTCGCCCTCGGGCAACAGGTGCACGAACGGCTCGTCGGCGTAGGCCTGCTCCCAGGCGAGCCGCACGTCGCGGGCGCTGACACCCGGGGTGATCTTGGCCGTCGTCGTCGCGAGGATGCCCCGCGACATCGGCACGAGCACGGGCGTGAACGAGATCGTCACATCGGCAGCGCCCGCGACGACCAGGTTCTGCTGGATCTCCGGGACGTGCCGGTGCGTGCCGCCCACCGCGTAGGCGCTGGCGGAGCCCATGATCTCGGACGCCAGGTAGGTGTTGGCGAGCTTCTTGCCGGCACCGCTCGGGCCGACGCTCAGCACCGCGACGATGTCGTCCGACTCGACGAGCCCGGCCTGGATGCCCGGCTGGATGCCGAGCGTCACCGCGGTGACGTTGCAGCCGGGGACCGCGATCCGCTTGGTGCCGACCAGGGCCGAACGCTGCTTGCCCTGCGACGCGATGTCCTCGACCTCGCGCCACTCGTCGGCCGAACCCGGGGTCGGGGCGGCGAGCAGGAGCTCCGGCAGGCCGTAGGTCCAGGCGCCGTGGTAGTCGCCACCGTAGAACTGCGCCCAGGCCGCGGGGTCAGTCAGACGGTGGTCCGCGCCGCAGTCCACCACGAGGGCGTCGTCGCCGAGCTCCTCGGTGATCGCCCCCGACTGGCCGTGCGGCAGCGCCAAGAACACGACGTCGTGCCCTCGGAGCGTCTCGGCCGTCGTCTTCTCGAGGGTCAGGTGCGACAGCGACCGGAGGTGCGGCTGCGTCGCGATCAACGGCTGTCCGGCGTTCGAGAACGCCGTCACCGTCCTGACGTCGAACTCGGGATGGGCGGAGAGCACGCGCAGGAGCTCACCACCCGCGTAGCCGGAGGCTCCCGCCACGGCGACGGATACGGACATGGGATTCCACCTTTGGTCGGACTGGTCGTCGAGAGAGTCGGAGGCGGCGACCCCGGGCGGTGCTGATCCCGTCGTGGGTCAGTCGCGCAGGGTCGCCCCGAATCGCTCGCCGGCACGTCGGACTGCGCCGTCACGGGCCTCGGTGGCCTCGGCAGCGGTCAGCGTGCGGTCCGTGGCACGGAAGCGCAGGGCGAACGTCAGGGACTTCTGTCCCTCGTCCACGCCGGAGCCCCGGTAGTCATCCACGAGCCGAGCATACTCCAACAGGTCTCCGGCACCAGAGCGGACCGCATCCAACACGTCACCGGCCGGCACCCCGGCGTCGACGACCAGGGACAGGTCCTGCGTCGCTGCCGGGTACGACACGATCGGCGCGACCGCGACGAGGTCGGGGGCCGCTGCCACCATGGCGTCGAGGTCGAGCTCGACCACGGCCACGACGCGGGGCAGCACCGCGGCGGCGGACAGTTCCGGCAGGAGTTCGCCGGCGACGCCCACGACGGTGTCGCCCACGAGCAGCGATGCCGCGCGGCCCGGGTGCAGGGACGGGTGTGTGGTCTGCGCGACGCGCAGTTCCACGCCGACGGCCCACGCGACCTGGCGAGCCGCGTCGATCGCATCGGCGATGCCGTACGGCTCCGCCGTGACACCCGCCTGCTTGCCGACGCGGTTGCCGGTGAGCAGGGCGGACACGTGGAACGGCTGGGCGGGCAGGGACGCGTCGAGCGCCTCGAGCGTCGCGCGGTCGGGCAGCGCGGCACCGGCTGGGACCTCGTCGGTACCGAGCGTCACGCCCGTCACCGGCAGGAACACCCGCGAGGTCTCGTACAGCGCGACGTCGAGCAGGCCGCGCGAGACGTTGCGACGGGCGGCGTCGACAAGGGCCGGCACACCACTGCGGCGGAGCAGGTTCTGCTCGCTGTCGAGGGCGTTGGCGAGGACGACGCTCGGGCCGCCCTCCGGGTCGATCCCCGGGTAGGCGTCCTGCGTCGCGGCGGAGACGAACGGCGCCGTCACCGCTTCGACCAGACCCGCGGCGGCGAGGGCCGCGGAGACCCGACGGCGCGCCTGCTGGTGCGGAGTGAGCCCGCGCCCGGGCGGGGCGACGGGGAGCACGCTCGGGATGCGGTCGTACCCAACGATCCGCGCGACCTCTTCGACCAACGTGGTGTCGTCGGTCAGGTCGGGACGCCACGTGGGCGGGGTGACAACGAGCTGTTCGCCGTCGGCCTGCACCGTCGCGCCGATCGCACGGAGGGTGTCCACGACCTCGGCGTCGGTGTAGTCCACGCCGATGAGCTCGGCCGGACGCGAGGTCCGCATGGCGACCGTCGCACGGGGCTCGGTGTCGACGAGCGTGCAACCGAGGGCGTCGGCCGTGCCGCCGGCCAGCTCGACGAGGAGGTCGACGGCGCGGTTCGCAGCAGCCTCGGCCACGAGCGGGTCGACGCCGCGCTCGAACCGACGGGAGGCCTCGCTCGGCAGCTTGTGGCGGCGAGCGGTCCGCGCGATCGAGACCTGGTCGAAGCCGGCTGCCTCGATCAGGACGTCGGTCGTGCTCGCCGAGATCTCGGTCCGGGCGCCGCCCATCACGCCGGCGAGCCCGACGGGGCCGTCGTCGTCGGTGATGACGAGGTCCTCGGGGTCGAGTTTCCGCATGGCGCCGTCGAGGGTCTCGAGCGTCTCGCCGACAGCCGCACGACGGACACCCAGGCCGCCGCGGACGGTTGACAGGTCGTAGCCGTGCAGCGGCTGGCCGAGCTCGAACATGACGTAGTTCGTGATGTCGACCGGCAGCGAGATCGACCGGACGCCCGCCAGTGCGAGCCGCGACACCATCCAAGCCGGTGTCTTCGCGGTGGGGTCGATGCCACGGACGACGCGGGTGACGAAGGTGCTCGCGCCGACGCGACCGCGGATCGGGGCCTGGTCGTCGATCGTGACCGAGAAGCCCTCGGCCGTGCGGGGTGCGACCCGGTCGACGGGGTCGTGGAAGCTCGCGCCGGTGGCGTGGGCGTACTCACGCGCGACACCGCGCATGCTCAGCACGTACCCACGGTCCGGCGTGACGTTGATCTCGACCGCCGCATCGTCGAGGCCGAGGAGCGCGATGGCGTCCTGGCCGACGTCGGGCTCCATGTCGAGGTCGGCGAAGCGGAGGATGCCCTCGTGCTCGTCGCCGAGACCGAGCTCGCGTGCCGAGGCGATCATGCCGTCGGAGACGTGGCCGTAGGTCTTGCGGGCCGCGATCGGGAACGGTCCGGGCAGTACGGCACCGGGCAACGTCACGACGACGAGGTCGCCCACGTCGAAGTTGTGCGCACCGCAGACGATGCCGCGGGGCTCGGGCTCACCGACGTCAACCTGGCACCAGTTGATCGTCTTGCCGTTCTTTTGCGGCTCGGGGACGCGCTCGAGTACCCGGCCGACCACGACGGGGCCGGTCAGGTCGAACGTGTGGACGTCCTCTTCCTCGAAGCCGACCGACACGAGCGCCGCGTGGACGTGCTCGAGGGTGACGTCCTCGGGGAGGTCGACGGACTCGCCGAGCCAGCGGAGTGGGACGCGCATCAGACCACCGTTCCGAACTGCTGCGAGAAGCGGATGTCGCCCTCGAGGAAGTCACGCATGTCGTTCAGGCCGTTGCGGAACTGCAGCGTCCGCTCGATGCCCATGCCGAAGGCGAAGCCCTGGTACTCGTCCGGGTCGATGCCGGCGGCACGCAGGACGTTCGGGTTGACCATGCCGCAGCCGCCCCACTCGACCCACCGGGCGCCACCCTTGGCGTTCGGCTGCCAGACGTCCATCTCGGCGCTGGGCTCGGTGAACGGGAAGTAGTTCGGGCGCAGACGGATCTGTGCCTCGGCGCCGAAGACCTGGCGGGCGAAGTGCTCGAGCGTGCCGCGCAGGTGTGCCATCGTCAGGCCCTTGTCGATCGCGATGCCCTCGACCTGGGTGAAGACCGGCAGGTGCGTGGCGTCGAGCTCGTCGGCGCGGTACACACGGCCCGGGGCGATGACGTAGAGCGGGAGGTCGCGGGACAGCAGCGACCGCACCTGCACGGGCGACGTGTGGGTGCGCATGACCAGGTGGCGGTCGACGGGCTCGACGAAGATCGTGTCCGCCATGGCCCGGGCCGGGTGGTCCTGGTCGAAGTTCAGGGCGTCGAAGTTGAACCACTCGTGCTCGAGCTCGGGGCCCTCTGCCACTTCCCACCCCATGCCGACGAAGATGTCCGCGACGGCTTCGTTGAGCAGCGAGAGCGGGTGGCGCGAGCCGGTCGGGCGGTGGGTCGGCAACGCGGTGACGTCGACGCGCTCGGCCTCGAGCCGCGCGCGCTCTTCGGCCACGGCGAGGACCGACTCCTGCTCCGCGATCGCCGCGTTCAGCCGCCCGCGGGCCTGACCGACGAGCTTGCCGGCCGCGGCCTTCTGCTCCGGCGGGACGCTGCGCATCGACGCGTTCATCCGAGCCAACGGCGACTGCTCACCGGTGTGCTCGGCCCTGGCCTGCTTCAGTTCGGCGACCGTCGTCGTGGCGCGGACGGCGGCGAGTGCTGCGTCCACGGCGTCGGCGACGGCCGATTCGCTGATCTCGAGAGGTTCTGACACGAGACCCAAGCCTACCGGCCGACGGGATACCACCCGCCTGCACCGAGCAGACGGTGGATGACCGTCAGTACCGGCAGGCCTGTGGAGGAACGTCAGCTCCGGAGTGCGAACGCCGACTCGTACAGGCAGACCGAGGCCGCCGTCGCCAGGTTCATCGACTCCGCCTGGCCGTAGATCGGCACCTTCACCGCACGGTCGACGAGCGCGAGGTCCTCGGTGGTGAGCCCACGGGCCTCGTTGCCGAACACCCACGCGGTCGGACCGTCGAGCATGCCCTCGGCCCGGACCACCGGCAGGTCGTCGCCCGAGACGTCGGCCGCGAGCACGGTGTACCCGAGTGCCTTCGCCCGCGCGATCGTGTCGGCCAGGGTCACGCCGACCGAGACCGGCACGTGGAACAGCGAGCCCGTGGTCGACCGGACGACCTTCGGGTTGTACGGGTCCACCGACCGCCCGGTGAGGACCACCGCGTCGGCGCCGGCGGAGTCGGCGGCACGGATGATCGTGCCGGCGTTCCCCGGGTCCCGCACCTCTTCGAGGATGGCGACCAGCCCCGGCAACGCGGCCGGCTCGTCGGTGTCCCCACGGGCCTCCAGGTCGACGGCAGCGGCAGCGTCACCGACGCGACGGTCCGGGAAGACGTCCTTGACCGACGTCGGGAACTGCTGGCAGACGGCGACGACGCCCTGCGGCGTCACGGTGTCGGCCATCGCGTCGAGGACCTGCTCCGTGACGAACCAGGTGTCGACCGGCGCGTCGTCGAGCCCGTAACGGGCTGCGGCAGTCGGCGTCACGTAGAGCTCGCGCAGGAGCTCCGGGGCGTACTCGAGTGCTTCACGCACCGCCTGCGGCCCCTCCAGCAGGAAGAGGCCCGTTTCGGCACGGACGTCCTTCTTCGACAGGGCCGCGACGGCCTTCACACGTCCGGCACGGGGGTTCTCGAGGAGTTCGCTCACGACCCAAGTCTAGGAACGACGAAACCCCCGCCGTGCGGCGGGGGTTTCGCGAGCAGAAGAACTGACTACGCAGCCTTCGGGGCCGAGGTGTCGGCCGGGAGGGCCTTCTTCGCGGTCTCGACGAGCGCGGTGAAGGTCTCGGGGTTGTTCACCGCGAGGTCGGCGAGGATGCGACGGTCGACCTCGACACCGGCCAGACCCAGACCCTGGATCAGACGGTTGTAGGTCAGGCCGTTCGCACGGGACGCAGCGTTGATGCGCTGGATCCACAGGCGACGGAACTCGCCCTTCTTCGCGTGACGGTCGCGGTACGCGTAGACCAGGGAGTGGGTGACCTGCTCCTTGGCCTTGCGGTACAGACGCGAACGCTGGCCGCGGTAACCCTCGGCGCGCTCGAGGATGACGCGGCGCTTCTTGGCGGCGTTGACCGCTCTCTTTACTCGTGCCATTGCACTATTCCTTTACGATCCGGGGGCTCAGTGGCCGAGGAGCTTCTTGACGTTCTTCGCGTCTGCCTTGGAGAGGACCTGGTCCTCGTTCAGGCGGGCCTTGCGCTTGGAGCTCTTGACCTCGAGGTTGTGACGCATACCGGCCTGCTGCTTCATGACCTTGCCGGTACCGGTGATCTTGAAGCGCTTCTTCGACCCGGAGTGGGTCTTCTGCTTGGGCATGGTGGTGCCTTTCCGTGGGATGGATGGGAGCCGCGTCGTTGCGGGGTCGGTCTGGGGGACCTACTCGGCGGGAGCGTCGCTCTTGGCCGGTGCCGTGTCCTGCGCGGGAGCCTCGGCCGGGGCCTCGGTCTCGGTCTCGGCGTCTGAGTGGTCCTTCGCAGCGTGCTCGGTGGCACGACGCTCGGCCTTCTGTGCAGCGCGCTTCGCGTTCTGCTCGCCCTTGACGTCGGACTTGTTCTTCAGGGGGGCGATGATCATCGTCATGTTGCGGCCGTCCTGGGTGGGACGGGACTCGACGACGCCGAACTCGGCGATCTCCTCCGCGAACTTGTGGAGGAGACGGACACCCTGCTCCGGACGCGACTGCTCGCGGCCACGGAAGAGGATCATCGCCTTCACCTTGTCGCCACCGAGGAGGAACCCCTCGGCGCGCTTGCGCTTCGTCTCGTAGTCGTGCACGTCGATCTTCAGGCGGAAACGGACCTCTTTCAGGTCCGTGTTCACCTGGTTGCGACGGGCTTCCTTGGCCTTCTGAGCGGCTTCGTACTTGAACTTGCCGTAGTCCATGATCTTGGCCACGGGCGGCTTCGAGTTCGGCGCGACCTCGACCAGATCCAGTTCGGCTTCCTGCGCGAGGCGCAGTGCCATGGCGATCGGGACAACGCCGACCTGCTCACCCTGCGGGCCGACGAGTCGGACTTCGGGAACGCGGATTCGGTCGTTGGTACGGGGATCGGTGATGCGGAGCTCCTTCAATCAGGTGGTGGTCGTCCGGGACGTTTGCCCTGGACGACAGCACGAGAGAGGAGATCTGACGCACGGATCGGAATCCGTTCGGCAGCCGCCCTGCGTCGGATCCGTGGACCCGACCGACGAGTGCACCCAGTTGCTGTGCACTCGCGGAGCGGTGGTGACCCGGTAGCCTGGTGGAACGCGGCCGCGGGTGGGAGAGACTCCTCTTTCGTGACACCGTCCGAGCGCTTCAGGAGAACCTGATGGCACACGGACAGCATCTGCCGCGAGCGAGTCTAGCAGAGGAGCACCGTGACCGACACCCCGATCGACGACGACGGCAGCGGCATCGACGCCGCCAGGGACATCTCGGAGGTGCCGGCCGTCGAACTCATCAACACCGTGGCCGTGCACCTGCTCAGTGCCGCCGCCGTGAAGGTCGGCCTGGCCGACGACCCCCAGGAGCAGACCGACCTGGACGAAGCGCGCAAGCTCATCACCGCACTGGCCGGACTGGTCACCGCCGCGGCGACCGAGATCGGCGACCACCACGCCCGTCCGCTGCGCGACGGGCTGCGCTCGGTGCAGCTCGCGTTCCGCGAGGCATCGGCGATCCCGGACGCACCGGGCGCCGGACCGGGCGAGAAGTACACCGGCCCCGTCAACTGACGGCTGGCGGCTGACGCGCGACGGGCACTGTTCGTCACGGCGCACGACGGGAGGCCCGTGGCGGGATCGCCACGGGCCTCCCGTCCGCCTTCGGGTGCGCGGTCAGGACCCGCTGCGGCCGACCAGGCGCGTGACGGCCGTGAGCGGGATGCCGACCCAGTCGGGTCGGTTCCGGGTCTCGTAGACGACCTCGTAGACGGCCTTGTCGAGCTCGAACGCATCCAGGAGCTCCCGGTGTGCGCCGAGGTCGGTGCCGGTCCCCCGCTGGTACCCGTCGAGGAACCGCACGCGTGCCTCGTCCGCCCAGCCCGCTGCGTCGACCGGTTCCGCGTCGTGCGCCAGGGCTCCGGCGACGTAGTCGAACGACCGGAGCATGCCGGCCACGTCACGGAGCGTGACGTCCGGCAACGAGCGTTCGGCCAGGGGACGGAGCGGCTCCCCCTCGAAGTCGAGGAAGACCCACCCGCGCGGCTCGGGGGCAGCGAGCACCTGACCGAGGTGCAGGTCGCCGTGGATGCGCTGCAGGTCCGGCCAGGGCGTCGCCGTCGCCGCCGCGTACACCGCTCGGATCGCGTCTGCGTGCTCGGCGACCGCCGGGGCCTCGCGCGCGGCGGTGTCGAGCCGCTCGTGCATCGTCGCGACGGCGGTCCGTCGTCGCGCCTCGTCGGCGGGCTCGGACGGCAGCGCCTCGGCGAGGGTGCGGTGGACTTCGGCGAGCGCCGCCCCGAGATGCTCGGCCCGATCGCCGAAGGGGGTGCCGGCGTGCGCTTCCTCAAGGGCCACGCGCCAGGCGTCCTCGAGGCCCGGCAGGAACTCCTGCGCGAGCGCGAGGTGACCGGTCGCCGTGCCGCTGCCCTGCCCGACGTCGGGCCAGCTGCCCCGCAGTGCGCCGTAGACCTGGGGGACGCGAGCACTGCCGGCTGCGGACAACGCGAGCTGCGTCGTGACGTCGGGGTTGTCGCCGTGGTGCAGGACGCGGAACACCTTGATGATGACGCGGGCACCGGACTCGGTGTCGCAGATGACCGAGGTGTTGGACTGCTCGCCGGTCAGGACGCGGGCAGCCGTGACGGTGCCGATGGGGCGGAGGCTCTGCGGGTCCGCGTCGATGCGTGCGGCGAGCGCCGTGATCCACGCGTGGTCGGCGGTGGCGTCGGCGATGGTGCCGTCGGGGCCGCTGGTCACGGGTGACTGGTAGAGGACCGGAGCCGCTGGTGCTGCGGGGGCTTCGTCGAGGACGAGCCGGGTGCCGTCGGCGGTGGAGAGGGTGCGGAGGCGCGGCACGGACCCCTTCGAGGCGTACCACCGGCGGTCGGCGATCCAGGACTCGAGGTCGTGGTCGCTCGGGGCGGTGTCGCTGGGGTGGCGGGCTCCGTCGCTCATGCAGCGGACCGTACGCGCCGAGTGCTGGCGAGGTGCCGAGTCCGTCACTCATCCCTGCACAGGGGGCGGTTCTGGGCCGCCCGTCCACAGAACGCGCCTGCGCTCGGACCGCACGGGCACCGTCGGACGACACTTGCGGACATGCCGAGCCAGCACCCCGCCCCCGACACCGCCCGCACCGATCCCCGCCGGAGCTGGCGGATCCCCGACGACCGCCGGTTGCCGGCACTCGAGCCTCTCGCATCCGCCGTCGAACGGCACGAGCCCGTGTCGCTCCGCGAGACCGTGTGGGACTCCGACGAGCGCGTGCTCGCGGCCGAAGGGGTGACGCTCACCCGCGCCCAGGACGGTTCCTGGAGCCTCGACCACGGCGACGGCCCGGTGCCGGTGGGCGCGGACCTCGATCGACCGAACGGCGAGCAGCCCCCGCGTGACGGGATCGAGGTGTTCCTGCGCGGGCGGGCGATGGCGACGGTCCGCGTCCGGGACACCACGACGACGCTCGTGACCCTGCGCGGCAAGGACGGTCGGGTGCGGGCCGAGATCGCCGACGTCCGGGTGGACGAAGGCGACCCGGACACCTCCGTGCTGCGGTCCGCACGGTGGTGGGCGCTGTCGGACGACGGGCGCGACGGCACCACGGCACGAGCGGCCGAGCGGGCCCTGGACGACGCGGCCACCGAGCCGCCGGCGACCTCGGCGGTCGCGGTCCCGCCAGCACCCGTGCTCGCACTGGAGCGGCGCGGCATCCGGTCGAAGCGACCCCGTTCGGGCACTGCTGCGGCGTTCGTGCTGCGGGTCCTCGAATCGCTGCGCGCCGACCTCGTCGCGGTCGACCCCCGAGTCCGCGCCGACGACCACGAGTCGGTGCACGACTTCCGGAAGGTGGTCCGTCGGCTGCGGAGCGTGCTCGCGGCGTACCGCGGAGCCCTCGACCGCGAGGCGACCGAGGCACTGCGGGCCGCCCTCGCCGAAGCCGGACGTGTCGCCGGGGTCGCCCGCGATGCCGAGGTCCTGCACGGCGGGCTGTTCCGGTCGGCGGCACGGGCCCCCGACGGCTTCGTCGACGCCCCCACGCTGGACCGGATCGGCGAGCAGGCGGCGGCACTCCGCAGCGCGGCCGCAGCGGAACTCCGCCAGGCGCTGCGCTCGGACGACTGGTTCCGCACCCTCGACACGCTCGACCAGCTGCTGCTCCGCGCCCCGGCCGGACCGCACGCCGACGACGCCGCCGCCGCCTTCGTCGCGCAGCGCATCGACCGCGAGCGCGCTCGGGTCCGACGACTGGTCGACGGTGGTGCGGCGGGTCTCGACGTCCTGCACGAGATCCGGAAGGCGGCACGGCGCCTGCGGTACGCACTGCAGGCAGCCGGTGACGTTGCCGACCTCGGGAAGCGGCGGCTCGGCCGGCTGCGGCGGGTGCAGGAGACACTCGGTGACGCCCTCGACGCGGCACACGCGGCGGAGGCCTACCGGCAGCTGTCCGGGCCCGCGGCTCGGGACGGCGCCGACACCTTCGGGTACGGGGCGCTGGCGACGGCCGAGCACGCGGTGCTCGAGCGGGGGCTGCAACGATCGCGGAAGCTGCTCGCACGGCTGTGAGCGCTGCTCGGCCTGCTGCTCGTCGGGCTGCTCTGCGAGAATCGCAGGCGTGCCCCACTACCTCGAGGACCTCGCCGCCGGACAGACCTTCACGACCCCGGGTCGCACGATCACCGAGGCGGACGTCGTGTCGTTCGCCTCGTGGACGAACGACAACAACCAGGTGCACACCGACGTCGAGTTCGCCGGCAAGACCCGGTACGGCCAGCGGGTCGTGCACGGGCTGCTCGGCACCTCGCTCTGCCTGGGGCTGATCGCACGGACCGGGGTGTTCGAGGGGTCGGCCGTGGCACTGCTCGGGATCGACCAGTGGCGGTTCACCGCGCCGGTGTTCATCGGGGACACCGTGACCTGCGAGGTCGAGATCCTGTCGACGCGCCTGACGAGCTCCGGCACGACCGGCATCGTCGAGCGGACGGTCTCGCTGCGGAACCAGCGCGGCGACGTCGTGCAGCAGGGACGCATGGACGTGATGGTCCTGACGCGCGGCGCCGCGATCGCCTGACGTCGCCCCGAGCACCCGCCGGGTGCTCCGGATGGCAATCGTTGCGACGCCCTTTACAACGATGTACCGGCGCGGGAGCATGGACCCATGAGCACGCTCGACGGCACCGTGGCCGCACCTGACACCGCATCCGCTCCCGCACTCCCCCTCGCCTCGCGGCAGGACGGCACCTACCCCCGGCCGCAGATGCTCCGCACCGCGTGGGCTGACCTCGACGGCACGTGGTCCTTCCGGAACGACGGCGACGACACCGCCTGGCGCACCGGGTTCCCCGACGCCCGCGACATCGTCGTGCCGTTCCCGCCCGAGTCGGTCGCCTCGGGCATCGACGAGCCCGGCTTCCACCCGGTGGTCTGGTACTCCCGCGCGATCACCCGCGCCGATCTCGAGGCCGCCGGTCTCGGCACCGCCGCACCCCGACTCGTCCTGCACTTCGGCGCCGTCGACTACCGCGCCCGCGTCTGGATCGACGGCCAGTTCGTCGGCGAGCACGAGGGCGGCCACACGCCGTTCTCCTTCGACGTGACCGACGCCCTCGCCACCGACCCCGACGCTGTCCACACCCTGGTCGTCCGCGCCGAGGACGACCCGCACGACCTGACCCAGCCCCGCGGCAAGCAGGACTGGCACGAGGACCCGCACGCCATCTGGTACCGCCGCACCACGGGCATCTGGCAGACCGTGTGGCTCGAAGCCGTGCCGACCGCCTCGATCGAGTACCTGCGTTGGACGAACGTCGACCACGCCACCGTCCGCCTGACGGTCCGGATCGCTGGCGGCCGCTCCGGCGGCGAGCGCCTGCGCGTCGTCGCCCGGTGGGACGAGCGCGACGAGCACCTCGCCACCGTCGAGGCCACGCTCGGCGACACCTCGGACGAGTTCGACGTGGTCGTGCCGATCGCGCGCCAGACGAACGGGCAGGCCGAGGACGAACTGCACTGGACCCCGGACGCCCCGCGCCTGGTCGACGCCACGGTCTCGTTCCTCCCCCGTACCGGCACGACGCCGATCGACTCCGTCGCGTCCTACTTCGGGCTCCGCACCGTCGGCGTCGACGGCGGCACCTTCCTGCTGAACGGCCGCAGCTACGACGTCCGCAGTGTCCTGAACCAGGGCTACTGGCCGGACTCGCACATCGCCGCGCCGTCGCGCGGAGCACTGCGCCGCGAGGTCGAGCTCATCAAGGAGCTCGGCTTCAACGCGGCCCGCAACCACCAGAAGATCGAGGACCCCCGGTTCCTGTACTGGGCGGACCGGCTCGGCATCCTGGTCTGGGGCGAGGCCCCCGGCGCCTACGCCTTCTCACCGCGTGCCGTCCAGCGCCTGATGCGTGAGTGGATGGACGCCGTCGAGCGTGATGCCTCGCACCCGTCGATCGTCACGTGGGTGCCGGCGAACGAGAGCTGGGGCGTGCAGCACATCAGCACGGATCCGGCGCAGCAGGCCTACGCCCGGTCCTTGGCCGACGTCACGCGGGCGATCGACCCGACGCGTCCGGTGATCTCGAACGACGGTTGGGAGCACACCAACTCCGACATCGTCACGGTCCACGACTACGAGGGTGCCGGCGACGCCCTCGCGGAGACCTACGCGGACGATGCCGCGCGCACGGCACTGTTCGCCCACTTCGGCCCGTCGGACCGCTGGGTGCTCGTGGGTGGTGCGCGGGACCTCGGCCAGCCGGTGATGCTCACCGAGTTCGGTGGCGTGAACTACCAGCCGGGTGCACAGCGGGAGGACGGCTGGGGCTACACCTCGGCCACCGACGGCGACGACTGGGTCACCCGCATCACGGCGCTGTACGACGCGATCCGGGCGAGTTCGTTCCTGGCGGGCTCCTGCTACACGCAGCTGACCGACACCATGCAGGAGACCAACGGCCTGCTCAACGCCGACCGCTCCCCGAAGGTCCCGATCGAGCAGATCCGTCGCGCGGTCACCGGTCGCTAGCCGGGAGGCCCACACTTCGTGAGCAGCAATGGTCGGGTCCGGCAGACGGACCCGACCATTGCTGCTCACGATGCACGCAGGTCGGCGCGCGGCCCGACGCATGGTCGCCCGCTGGCGCGGGCACGGGCCCTGGTCTGCGAGGATCGGGCGGGTGACGAGCGTGGCGGAGACGAGCCGGGCCTCCCGGTCGGGGGTGCGCAGCCTGCTGACCGGACCCCGCAGTGTGTGGACCGCGCCCCTGCTCATCTGGGCCGCCTCGCGCCTGGTCAGCACGTTGCTGCTCGCCACCATGTACGCGCTGGCGACCGCGAACGACTGGACGTTCACGTCGTACCGGCAGGACCCGTCGTTCTTCACGTTCTCCGGATCGTGGGACGCCTCGTTCTACCGGACGATCGCGGAGCACGGGTACCCGGCCACACTCCCCCTCGACGCCGCGGGCCACGTCGCGCCGAACGCCTGGGCGTTCCTGCCGGTGTTCCCGGCCATCGTGCGCGCCGTCATGGCCCTGACGGGGGCGTCGTTCTGGGTCGCGGGCGTGCTCGTCGCGACGATCGCGGGCGCCGGGGCCTGCGTGCTGCTGTACCGGCTCGTGCTCGCGGTGGGCTGCTCGCACCGGGCCCGCTGGGCCACGGCACTGTTCGCGTTCGCGCCGACCGGGTTCCTGCTGCAGGTCGCCTACGCCGAGAGCCTGCTGCTCGTGCTGCTGTTCGGCGCGCTGCTGGCGCTGGTGCGGCGTCGGTACTGGCTGATCGCGCCGCTCGGGGTGGTCGCGGCGTTCACGAAACCCGGGGTCCTCGCGTTGGCGGTGGCGCTGGCCGTGCACCTGGTCGTCCGGTGGGTCGGGTCCCGCCGGTCTGCTCGACCTGCCGAGGTGTTCCCGTGGCGTGACCGCATCACGATCGTGGCGTCCGGCCTCGTCGTCGCGGCGGCGGGCCTGGCATGGCCGGTGATCGCCTCGGCGGTGACCGGGCGGCCGAACGCCTACCTGGACACCGAACTGTCGTGGTGGGTGGGGTTCGTCGGGCGACAGCACTTCGCGCCGCTGACGCCGTGGTTCACGATGGCCTCGACGTGGCTCGGACCGCTCGGCATCGTGCTCGTCGTCGCGGTGCTCGTCGGCGCGGTGTGGTTCTTCTCGCGGAGGAGCACCCGGGCCCTCGGACCGGACGTGCTCGCGTTCACGGCGTCGTACGGGCTGTACCTGGTCGCGGTGTTCCTGCCGCAGCAGTCGTTGCCGCGGCTGCTCATGCCGATGGCGCCGGTGCTCGGGTCGGACGTGTTCGTGCGGACGCGGCGGCGAGCGGTGACGTGGCTCGTGGTCGGGGTGTGCCTGCAGCCGGTCGCGGTCGTGCTGCTCTGGTTCCTCGGGTACCCCTGAGCTGTTCGGGGTGCGCTTGAGCGCTGCGCGGGCCCGTCGGGCTACGCGTCGAAGGTGTGGAACCAGGCCGTCCCGCCCGGGTGCTGCACCGTGATCATCTCGTCGAGGTCGCGGTACGGGCCGTCCTGGTTGTGGCTCGCCGACTTGATGCGGATGGTGCCGTCGGGCTCGGTGAAGACCTCGGACACGATGGTGGTGTGGTCCGGCGATCCGTTCGCGTTCCAGTCGTAGAACACGATGTCGCCGACCTTGACCTCGTCGCGCTCGTCCGAGCTCCGACGCGTCAGACCGAACTCCGCGGCGTTCGTCTCGAGCCACGGGTCCATCGTCGGGCAGTACGTCCACGTGGCACTGTGCTCGGCACCGGCAGCCCGGTTGTACCAGTCGGAGCGCTGCTCCCAACCGCGGGCGATGAGCGTCTGGGAGACGTAGTTCGCACAGTCGCCACCGATCGGGTTCATGGTGCCGTACTCGGACAAGTTGTAGTCCTTCCAGTGCGCCATCGCGTACTGGAGCTGCCGGTCGACGTCGGTCAACGCGGCGTAGGCCATCGACGACGTCGCCACCGCGGTGGACGCGTCGGGCACCGGCGCAGCCGTGGGGGTCGGTGTCGCCGTGGCCGAGTCCTGCGTCGCGCCGGTCTGCCCGTCGTTCGCGGCGCTGCCGTTGCCGTCGGACGACTGGTTGGCGGACGGGCTCGGCTCGATCGACTCGGTGAAGAGCGCGACGGCGGCGTCAACAGCGGTGTACATCGCCTGGTGCGGGGCCGTGAAGGTGACCTTCGTGCCCGTGGCCGTGACGTCGCGCGCGGCCACCCCGCCGACCGTGACGCCCTTGACCGCGGCGAGGCCGGTGCCCGCGACGGTGACCGTGACGCCGCCGACGAGCGGGACCTGCGCCGGGGTCAGGGACTTCGCCACCGGCTTCGCGGACGGGGACGACGTCGTCTCGCCGCCGACCGGACCCTTGCTGCCGTCCTTCTTGCCGGCATCGTCGCTGCCGGACGAGCACGCGGCGACCGCGAGCCCGATCCCGGCGACACCGGCGAGGGACAGGAGTGCGCGGCGGTTCATCGAGGCAGTCATGACACAGCCAGCGTAAGCGACGCACCTGACGTTCCGACACGGCATGATCGTCTCCGGGGGGCGAGCGTCCTCCGTGTCCGCACGGACGCGTTCGAGAGGATCAGCAGACCATGCCCGAGAGCCACGACTTCTTCGTCGCCACCGACCCCGAGACCGCTCGCGCACGGGTGCGCGAGGCCCTCGCCCGCGAGGGCTACACCGTCGACGACGCCGAGCAGGGCGCACTCCGGGCCACGCGCGGCAGCATGGGCCTGACGCTGCTCATCGGCGGGCTCGCGAACGACCGCACCTTCCACACCCGGCTCGACGTGCAGATCATGGTCACCGCGGACGGCCGCACCGTCGCTCGACTGCTGCGCGGCTCCGGCAAGTCCGCGATCAAGGGCGGGGCGATCGGGATCTCGCGTGGCAACCGCGCCTTCGAGCAGGCCGCGAACGCGATCCACACGTCCTTCGCGCAGGCGGGTGTCCTGACGGACAGCTTCGCGAGCTGACGCTCAGGCCGTGGCGGGTCCGCTCGGCACGATGACGGACGACGGGCCCGGTGCCAGCTGGCGCCGGGCCTGTCGGCCTCGAGGCGGTCAGGTGCAGGAGACGTCGCGGTCGATGGTCCTGGAACCGTAGGGGACCTCGACCTGGACCATCGCGATCTTGCCGCCGGACAGGGGTGTCCCGGCGCAGGTCTTCCGTGCCTTGGTGATCGTGCCCTTGCCGATCGCGATCCAGTTCGACCGGCCGCGCAGCGGGCTGCTCGACTTGACCGTGCCCGCGATGGTCTTCCACTGCGAACCGTTCGAGTAGATGCCGATCGTGCGCACGCCACCGGCCTTGAGCCCGACGATCATGCCCTGCATCGCCGCGCGGTTCTGGGCGGTGTCCCGCTGGTACGACAGCCCCGTCTCGACGTCGAGCCACCAGCGGTACGCGGACGGGCTCGCGACGCCACGGCTCTTCACGTCGTCGTACCCGCGGGCGTACCCGTACATGAAGGAGCACGCCAGGGTGACCTGCTTCTTGCCACCCTTGGTCACGCACTTGCCGAACGGGTTGGTGGGCACCGTGCCCTGGTAGCTGTTCGACGTGGGCCAGACCGACGCCGCGAGGCCCGGATTGGCGAACAGCACGTACAGCTGCGTCTTCGGCTGGGTCGAACCCCCGACCGACCGCCCAGCCCACGCGAGTTGTTCGGCGAGGCACGGGTTCGTGGTGTTGCCGAGGGAGCCGTTGACGCCGACGATGCCGAACGCCTGGTCGGTCGGGACCTGGCGGCCGCACTGCGGCCAGGAGATGTCGACTCCCAGCGGGGTGACCGCTGCGGTCGCAGTGGAGGACGGACCGACGGCGACGATGCCGGCGACGACGGCCACCGTGGTCGCGACGGTCGCGATGAGACGACTGATACGGAACATGCTCTCCCCCTGGTCGGGCCCGGCGGGCCGGAAGCGCCCACCGGCGCACGGGGAGTCTAAGGCGGTGCGTCGGACAACACACCCCCCCTGTTCGTCCACAGCACGACGACAGCAGAACGGCCCGGAACCTGTCGGTTCCGGGCCGTTCGTGTTGCTACCTGGTGGAGCTAAGGGGATTCGAACCCCTGACCTTCTCATTGCGAACGAGACGCGCTACCAACTGCGCCATAGCCCCAAGTGCTCGATCACACTAGCACCACCGTTCGGCCGATCCGAAATCGTGGGCAGCCGTTCGGCGTGCCGCTGGTGCCGCGGGTCAGACCGCGCGGCGCCGACGCATGATCGCGTCGAGATCGGCCTGCTGGTACGCGTCGTCGTCCAGGACGCCCATGCCGGCCCACTTGCTCGGCGGGCCCGGCGGCGTGGTCGGCTCGTCCGGCGTCTCGGCGACGAGCTCCGGGACGGCGGGAGCCCGCAGCCCCAGCCGCTCGGCGAGACGCCCCTGGTCGTGGGCGGACAGCGACGCGGCAGCGTCCTCGAGCTCCGGACGCATCCGGGACACGGTGGCGAGTGACGGGTCGGCCTCGCCTGCGCGGATGGCAGCAGCTTCCGCCTCGGCCTCGGCCTTGGCCTCGGCGACGCGCTCCTTGAGTCGCGCGGCGAGCTCGGCCGACGACTCCGGCGAGGCAGCGGGCGCTGTCGGACGCTCCACGTACAGCGGCTTCGGCACCCGGTTCGGGGTCCAGCTGCGGTCCTGCGCGGGTTCTGCGGACTGCTCGGTCGTCAGCGGCGGCGCCGGGTCCGTCCACGTGCTCGCAGGCCGGGAGGCACGGGTCGCGCCCGCCTCGGCCGCCGCGACACGGGTCTTCCGTGCCGTCGCCACCTGGTGCAGCTGGGCAAGGACCGCTGCGGACCCACCCGCGGCGAGGAGCCCCGCGACACCGACGAGCCACAGGGCGGGCGCTGCGACGAAGACGACGAGCGCGACGACGACGCCGAGCGTGCCGAACAGGGTGGCTCCGAGCCGGGAGCGTCGCATGCGCATCGCGGTCAGTGCGGGCACCGACGACGCACGCTCGAGGACGGGAGCCTGCTCCGCGAGCCGACGGGTGATCTCGCGCTGACGTGCGGCCTCGTGGGCGCGGACGATCGCGGTGCGCTTGGCCTCTTCGGACCGGGCGACGCGCTGCGCCTCGGCCAGGGACTTCGCGTTCATCTCGACACGGACCTCGTCGGGCAGTTCAGCGGTCTGCGCCAGGATCCGCAGGGTCTGCTGCAGTCGGATCGCGTTGCGTTCGGTGGCCAGGTACTGGCGTCGGGCAGCCCACGACGGCATCAGGTAGACGAGCCAGAGGACGGCCGCGACGAGCAGGACGATGCCGCCACCCCACGAGCCGATTCCTGCCATGGGGACACGGTAGGGGCGGGGGTATCCCCGTCGCGTGATTGCGGAACGCGTGTTGCGCGTGTCGCGGCGGAATCCGTGGGACGTGCCACGGGCCTCCCGTCAGAGACGCGGCGTGGTGGTGATCGGCAGCGCCGCTTCGTCACGGGCCGCGAGCGGCACGGCACCGAGGCCGGGCGGCACCTGCCCGCGGACCCAGCGCTCGAGGACGCCCTCGCGGACCTCTTCGGCGACGAGCGCGAAGCAGAAGTGGTCGCGCCAGTCTCCGTTGATGTGGATGTACCGGCGGCGCAGCCCTTCGTACCGGAAGCCCAGCTTCTCGACGACGCGCAGCGACGGGGCGTTCTCGGGTCGGATGCAGATCTCGATGCGGTGCACGCCGACCGCGCGGAAGCAGTGGTCGACGGCCAGGGCGACCGAGATCGGGGTCACGTTGTGTCCGGCGGCGTCCTCGACGACCCAGTAGCCGATCGAGGCGCTGGCCAGGGATCCGTAGGTGATGCCGGAGACGTTCAGCTGCCCGACGAACCGGCCGTCGAGTTCCATCGCGAACGGCAGTCCGAGTCCCGCGCGGGCGTTGGCCTGGAGCGCGCGGATGCTGCCGCGGACGTCGGTGGAGACGTGTCCTGAGGGGTTCGTGGCCTCCCAGGTGCGGAGCCACGAACGGTTCGACGCGAGCGCGAGGTCGAGGTCGCGCGTGTCACGGAGCCGGAGGGGCCGGATGGTGACCCGCCCGTGGGACAGGGTCGGGATCGTCGTCATCGCTTGGTTCCTCCGGGATCCCGCCGCTGTGCGGGACGGGGTGTCCCGCCCGGGTCCGTGTGCACGGTCCCGGGCGGGATGGCCGACTCATTCGCCCGCGTTGAACTCCTTCAGCCACGACTTGAGGTCGGGGCCGAGGTCTTCGCGGTCCGAGGCGAGCTGCACGATCGCCTTGATGTAGTCGAGTTTGTCACCGGTGTCGTACCGGCGTCCACGGAACACGACGCCGTACACGCCGCCGGTCCACTCCTCGGCGCTCGCCATCTTCATGAGCGCGTCGGTGAGCTGGATCTCGCCGCCCTTGCCGGGCTCCTGCTTCTCGAGGACGTCGAAGACCTCGGGGCGGATGACGTAGCGGCCGATGATGGCCAGGTTCGAGGGCGCCTCGCCCTGCGGGGGCTTCTCGACGAGCCCGGTGATCTTCACGACGTCGTCGGTGTCGGTCGGCTCGACCGTGGCGATGCCGTACAGGTGGGTCTGCGACTCGGGGACCTCGAGCAGCGCCACGATCGTGGCGTTCTTCTCGCCCTGGACCTCGATCATGCGCTTGAGCAGCGGGTCGCGGGCGTCGATGATGTCGTCGCCGAGGAGCACGGCGAACGGCTCGCGGCCGACGTGCATCTTCGCGCGGAGCACCGCGTGGCCGAGGCCGAGCGGGTCGCCCTGACGCACGTAGTGCATGTCGGCGAGGTCCGTCGACTGGTTGACCTTCTGCAGCTTCTCGTGGTCACCCTTCTTCTTCAGGGTCTCCTCGAGCTCCGACACGTGGTCGAAGTGGTTCTCGAGTGCGTTCTTGTTGCGGCCCGTGATCATCAGGACGTCCGTGAGTCCTGCGTCGACAGCCTCTTCCACCACGTACTGGATGGCTGGCTTGTCGACGACGGGGAGCATCTCCTTCGGCATCGCCTTGGTCGCGGGGAGGAAGCGAGTGCCCAGCCCTGCCGCTGGGATCACCGCCTTGGAAATCTGGAAGCCCATGCCCCAGACCGTATCCGATCCGGGTTTCCGGGGCATGTCATCGCTACTGGGGACACGGCATCAGCGCGTTTCCCGGCGGGAAGCCGCAACGGATGCGCTCGGTAGACTCCTGCGCATGATCGCTGATCTCGGGAACGAGAAGCGCGCCCTGCGAGCCGAACTCCGGCAGCGGCGGCGCACCCGGACCACGACGGAACGCGACGCGGACAGTGCGGCGCTCACCGCGACCCTGCAGCGCTTCGCCGAGGAGCGCCAGGTCACCTCGCTGGCGCTCTACCTGTCGGCGTCGGACGAGCCGAACGTCCGGCCGTTCCTGAACTGGGCGTTCGCGCACGACATCCGGGTGCTCCTGCCGGTCACCCGCGAGGACGGCCTGCTCGACTGGGCCGTCGGCGACGGTGAGAGCGAGACCGAGGGGATCTTCGGCATGCCCGAGGTCGTCGGCGAGGTCCTGTCCCCGATCGCCATCAACGACGTCGACGCGATCCTCGCCCCCGCGGCTGCGGTCGGGCACGACGGCGTCCGGATGGGATGGGGTCGCGGCTACTACGACAAGACCCTCGGGTCCATGGCGAAGCGCCCGCCCGTCTATGCTGTGATCTTCGACGCGGAGTACCTCGACGAGGTCCCGCGCGAACCCCACGACGAACCCGTGGACGGCATCATCACGCCGTCGCGCATCATCACGTTCCGGAGCTGACGTGCCCACTTACTCGTACCGTTGCACCGAGTGCGACAACGCGTTCGACATCAAGCAGTCGTTCTCCGACGCCACCCTGACCGAGTGCCCGGTGTGCGGCGGTGTCCTGCGCAAGGTGTTCTCCCCCGTCGGCGTGACGTTCAACGGCGGCGGCTTCTACCGCACCGACTCCCGCCCGGCGCCGAAGTCCGAGAGCTCGTCGAGCACGCCGGCCAAGTCAGAGACGAAGTCCGCCCCGGCGAAGACCGAGTCGAAGCCGAGCACGCCGAAGCCCAGCGCCTCCTGACCACGAGCACTCCTCGCCGATAGGTTGATGGGGTCGCCGTCCGGCGACTGTCCTCGACCGGAAGGAGTCCCGTGAAGGGCTTCAAGGAGTTCCTGCTCCGCGGCAACGTCATCGACCTGGCCGTCGCAGTCGTCATCGGTGCTGCGTTCACCGCGATCGTCACCGCGATCGTCACCAGCCTCATAAACCCCCTGATCGGCGCGGTCTTCAACGCGTCGAGCCTCGACAAGGCGCTCGTCGTCCACATCCCGACGGTCTCCGGCGGGGACGCGAAGATCCTGTTCGGCGCGATCATCGGCGCGGTGCTCAACTTCGTCATCGTCGCCGCGGTCGTGTACTTCGCGCTCGTCGTGCCCGTGAACCACCTGAAGAAGGTGGCGTTCGAGCGCGTCAAGAACGACGAGGAGCAGACCCCGCAGGACGTGCCCCCGACGGACGTCGAGGTGCTGCTCGAGATCCGCGACCTGCTCCGCTCCCAGAACGGCGTCTCCACGAGCACGGGAACCGGCGCGCACATCGCCCCGAACACCGCTCCCGAGGGACCCGGCATCGGCGGCTCGACGAAGCTCTAGCAGGGTCGTCCCCGCCGAAAGCGCCGCGATCGCGCCCCTCCACGGCCATCGCGCCCCGACTCTTCGGGGCGCGATGCCCGTTCGGGGGCGCGATCGTGCGCTACCGGCCGCAGCCGGCGTCACGCTGCGGCAGGGGGCGCGTCAGGCGGCCGTGACCGCTCGCCGCTTGGCGAACATCGCCGTCGCGTACTGGATACCCGCCAGGACGTGGCCCACGGTGCCGAGGTAGACGAAGACCAGTGCGACGACCCGCACCCACGGCGCGTTCTCGTCGACGGCGTGCACGGCCGAGAACAGCAGCACCGGCAGGCCCACGAAGAGCAGCGCGGAGCGGATCTTGCCGGTCCACGTGACGTCGAGGTCCGGGTTGCCGTGGAACAGCACGCTGGACAGCACCACGAGCACCAGGTCGACGAGCACGACGACGGCGACGACCCACCACGGCAGCAGGCCGGTCAGCACGAGCGACAGCACGATCGCGATGATGGCGAGTCGGTCGGCGACGGGGTCGATCGCCTTGCCGAGCTTCGAGCCCTGGTCGAACTTGCGCGCGATGAAGCCGTCCGCCCAGTCGCTCACGCCGATGACGACGAGTGCGACCAACGCCCAGCCCGGGTGTCCGGCGACGACGAGCCACACGAAGACCGGGATCAGCAGCAGCCGGAACAGCGAGATCAGGTTCGGCCAGGTCTGCCAGTCGGGGCGCTCCCGCACGGTGTCAGTCATCGCAGGCCAGGCTACCTGCTACCAGTGGGGCGGGACGTCCGCCCGGAGACGGACATCGTTCTCGCCGGATCCGTGCCGCGCCGGCTCCGGCGCGGGGCTGGGGTCCGAGCCCGGCACCGGCTGGGTGGTGACGCGTCTGCGGCGCCGCACCGGGCCTCCCGACAGGTCGTCCGTGTCGCGTTCCGGAGACGCTGACCGGACGGGAGGCGCGGCTGACGACGCGTCGTCGGCTCGCGTCCACGTGCCCACCAGCTGGTCCGTCTCCGGCGTCACCGGACCGGCGGGCCGGGAGGCCCGCCGACTCGGCCGGTCGGTCATCGGCGTGCGGGGCCGATGGCGGGCACGCGGGGATCGAGATCCTGCGTGTTCATCGGCGGGCGGGGATCGGCGGGATCGAGATCTCCTGCGTGGCGCCACGGTCGACACCGAGCACGGCGGCGACCGTGTTCGCGACGCGGTCCGGGTCGGAGAACAGCTGGAACGCGTGCACGCGGACGTAGTGCCAGCCGAGTCGGCGCAGGACCTCGGGGCGGAGGCGGAGTGACTCGCGCAGCGATCCCCTGACCAGCGACGCGTCGGTCTCGATCGTGACGCAGACCCCGCCGTGCGCGGCCACCAGGCCGAGCTTGCCGCGGTGTCCGAGCGCGACCGGGATGCCGCGCATCTCGAGTCGGCGGGCCAGGTCGACGAGCAGCGGGTCGGAGTCGTCCGGCACGTACTCGGCGGTGGTGCGCGCACGCACCTCGGCCAGGATCTCGGCGAGGGCGACGGTGCCGTGGCCCATGCGCTCGGCCTCGATGTCGGACGGCTGGAAGCACGTCACGATCACCATCGAGCGGCGCGCACGGGTCATCGCGACCGCGAGCAGCCGCTCGCCGCCGGGCTTGCCGAGCGGACCGAAGTCACGCAGGACGCGGCCGTGCGGGGTGCGGCCGTAGCCGATGGAGAACACGACGCGGTCGCGGCTCTGCGCGACCGACTGCTCGAGCGTCGCCACGATGAACGGCTCAGCCCGATCGCCGATGACGAACTCGGTCAAGTCCTTGTGGCCCTGCGCCGCGGTCAGTACGGCCTGCTCGACGCGCACGGCGTGCTTCGCCGAGGCGGTGATGACCATGAGCGACTCGGACGGGCGGGTGCGGGCGTGGTCGATGACGAGGCGGACGACGCGGTCCACCTCGGCGTCGACGCTCTCGACGGCGCCGGACTCGGGGTCGGGCACGGCCTTGCCGTCGCTGACGTAGTCGAGCGCGATCGAGCCGTGCCCGAGGAACGAGCCGGCCCACGGCAGCGACTCGATCTTGCCGCCGTAGAAGCGACGGTTCACGAGTTCCGCCAGGTCCTCGCCGCCGGCGCGGTACGACCGCGAGAGCGACAGGGTCGGCAGCAGTGTGGAGAGCTTCGCCAGTGCGGAGTCGGCGTGGAAGGCGTCGAGGGTGCCCTCGTCGACCTGCAGCGCACGGTGCTCGGGGTCGACGGCGATGCGGAACGGCGACGGCGTCTGCGTGACCGGGTCACCGAAGACGACGGTCTGGCGCGCACGACGGACGGCTCCGACGGTCTCGGCGATGGTCACGGCGCCGGCGTCGACCAGGATCACGGTGTCGAACGGCATCGTGTCGGCGATCTGCGACACCTCGTACGGGCTCGCGAGCCACACGGGCGCGATCGACCGGGACAGGTGCGGTGCGGAGTCCTGGAGCAGCCGCGAGGTGATCGCACCCTCGCGCAGCTGGGTCTTCAGCGCCGTGGCCTCTTCCGGCCAGTCGACGAGTCCGACCTTCCAGTTCTCGGCGAGCTGCCACGCCAGGCCCTGGGAGACGCCGGCCGCGTGGGCGTCGTCGACGAGGCGGAAGTCGGCCTCGACCCGGTCGAGCATGTCGGTGTTCGCGCCGAGCAGTGCCCGGTCGGACTCGAGCATGGTCTCGAGGGCGGACTGCCACCAGGCGAGCTCGAGCTCGGCCGGCACCTGCAGGTCCGGCACGTGCCGGTTCGCCAGGTCGGTGATGAGCGGCTCGAGCTGCAGGTCGCGCAGGGTCTGCATGAGCTCGGTGCGCTCCTGCAGGTTGTGCAGGACGTCGGACTCGGCCGCGAGCTCGGCGATGGTGGGGACGAGCTGGTCGACCGGGGTGTTCGCGAGCTGCCGGTCGCGCTCGGACCGGCCGAGCGGCTCGTCGAGCCGCGCGAGGTCCTCGGCGACGTTCGAGAACAGCACCTGCACGTCCGCGATGCCCGTGGGCACCTCGGGGTTCACGCCGGCCGCGACGTAGCGCTGCCACAGCACGCGCTGCTGCTGCACCCGGGTCAGGGCCTCGTGCAGGTCGGAGACGTGCACGCCGGGGCGGACGTACTCACGAGCGAGCTTCTTCAGGCGACGACGGTTCGTCGACGACATCGGAGCGCCCTCGCCACGCGGGGCGGTGGCGGCGACGAGCTCGGACACCGAGCGGTCGAAGACCACCGGCAGGAAGCGGTCGAGGGTGTCACGGATCTCGGTGAGCAGGCGCAGGTAGATGCCGAGCTCGTTGATCGTCGTGAACTGGCGCATGTGCGTCGAGCTCACCAGGTCGTGCGCCCGGCGGAGCAGCGTCGGCAGCCCGTCGGAGTCGAGGTCCTTCGCGATGCGGTGGGCGCGCTGGGCACCGTCGCTGGTGGAGAACTTCGCGCCGTACCAGGGCGAGTCGTCGGGGCCGTAGCGGAACTCGCCGAGGTTGGCCGCGCTGACCATCGTCTCGGCGACGCGCGAGCGCCCCTCGACCATGGACGCCACGGACTGCTTCGACAGCCGCGCGGTCGTCGACGGCGGGACCGGCAGGAGCGACAGGCGCGAGAGCTCGACCAGGCAGTCGAGCACCGAGACGCCGAAGTCGGCGTCCTTGCGCGTGAGCGAACCGCGGTAGTCCTTCAGGACCTTGCGGAGCCGGACCAGGGCGTCGTCGACCTCGCGCAGGTTCGGACGGGCCGCCTTCTCGTTCCGGGCGATGGCACGGACGACGTCACGGCGCAGGGTCGACGGCGTGACCGCGACGCCGGGCAGCTGGACCTCGCCGAAGCGCGCCGCGATGCCCCGCAGGGTCGCACGGCGCGGGCTCACCACGAGGACGCGCTTGTTCGCGGCGACCAGGCCGCCCAGGGCGTTCACGATCGTCTGGGTGCCACCGGTTCCGGGCAGGGTCTTGACGACGATGGAGTTGCCGGCCGCGATCTGCGCGATCACGTTCTCCTGCTCGTCGTCGGCGTCGAGCAGCAGCGTGTCGGTCTCCGGGCTGCGCTCGTCCGACGGGGTCTGCTCGACCGGGTGGTACGACTGCTCGACCTGCCACTTGGCGCTCGGGTTGCCGGCCAGGGCGTCGAGCACGGGGTGGGACAGGTCGCCGGTGTCCTCGACCAGACCGGTCGCGACCTCGGCGAACGTGGAGACCACGAGCCGGGCGTGCACGGAGAAGCCGGGGATGTGCGCGGTCAGGCCACGCAGGCGGTCGATGACGGGGTTCGGGGTGAACGAGCCGTCCTGCTGCGCGAGCGCCACGAAGGACTGCGCGTCGAGGATGACGCCGAACTGCTCGTGCAGGGCGTCGGCGAGACCCGGGTTGAGCACCGGTTCGCCGAGCAGCCGGACCTCGAAGTCGCGGCCGTGGCGGCGGATCGCCAGCGGGCGCAGGAGCACCGGGCCGCGGAACTGCTCGTCGCCGTGCTTCCAGTCGGCCATGCCGATGCCGAGCTTCACGGCGTCGATCCCGCGCACGGTGGCGAGCTCGGTGCCCTTCGCCTCGACCTGGCCGGCGGCGACGCGGGCCGCACGGAGCGCCACCTCGTCGCGGATCAGGCTGGACAGCAGGGTGGTCTTGCCGGTGATGAACTGGGCGAGTCCGCCCGGGTGCGTCGTCGACAGCTCGATGCGCGCGCGGGGGTGGTCGCTGAAGTGGGTGAGCGGGCTCGTGCCACCGACGCCGGTCAGCTGGCCGCGCCAGCCGTCCCACGTCGGTTCGGCCGCGTTGCCCGCCTGCAGCCGGGGGTCGCCGAGGCTGATCGCCTGCGGGCTGGTCAGCTGCAGTTCCGGGCGGAGCGTGCGGTCCGGTTCGTCGTCGGTCCGGTCCTCGTCCACGTCCTGCTGCTCGTCTCGGTCGTCTCGCTCGTCGCGGTGGTCTCGCTGACCGCGGTCGTCTCGCTCGTCATCCGGGCGCTCGTGGGCACCCTCGACGGGGACGTCGTCGTTCACGTCGTCCTCACCGTCGGTCGCCCTGTCCGCTCGCCACACATCCGACACTGTAGGCGGGAACGAGCGCCCTCTCTGGCAATGAACCGAGGTTTCGGGGTTTCCGACGGACGCACCGCACGTCAGATCTGCGGTGTGACGCGTCGGATCTGCGGTGCAACGCGTCCGATGTGGTACCAACGGGGCATGGCCATCGACGACCGCACCACCCCGTCCGCCCCCACGCCGAACCGGCGTCGATCGGTCCCCGCCGAGATCTCCCGCTCGTGGCTGCTCGTCTCCGGCACCGCGACCGACCGGTTCGAGAAGTCCCAGCGGTCCCGCGCCGACCAGATCATCCTGGACATCGAGGACGCCGTCGACCCCGCCGCCAAGCCCTCGGCACGGCAGGGCGTCGCCGCGTGGCTGGCCGGAGGCGGCGAGGCCTGGGTCCGGATCAACGACGTCACGACCGACTTCTGGGCCGACGACGTCGAAGAACTCCGCGGCCTGCCCGGACTGCAGGGCGTGATGCTCGCGAAGACCGAGTCCCCGGCCCAGGTCACCGACACGTGGCACCGGCTCGGCGGCCAGACCCCGGTGATCGCCCTGGTCGAGTCGGCGCTCGGCATCGAGGAGTCCGTCTCGATCGCGCGGGCCCAGGGCGCGTTCCGACTGGCGTTCGGCTCCGGCGACTACCGCCGCGACACCGGCACGAGCGCCGACACCCTCGCGATGGCGTACCCGCGATCGAAGCTCGTCGTCGCCTCGCGCGTCGGCGACCTGCCCGGCCCGATCGACGGCCCGACGGTGGGGTCGTCGCACCCGATCCTGCGGGAGCAGTCGCAGGTCGCGGTGTCGCTCGGCCTCACCGGCAAGCTCTGCCTGGACACCGAGCAGTTGCCCGTCATCAACGAGGTCATCTCCCCCACGCCGACCGACGTCGCCTGGGCGCAGGACTTCCTCGACGACTTCGAGGCCCGCGGCAAGGTCATCCGCGACGGTTCCGACCTGCCCCGCCTGGGTCGGGCGCAGAAGATCCAGCGGCTCGCACAGGCGTTCGGCGTGGAAGCGCGGTAGGACTGCTCCCATGACCTGGTCCAACGTCCCCGGCGGTCCGCCGCAGTCCTCGCCCGACCCCCAGGACCCGCAGCGCGCGGCCTGGGAGCGCAGCGGCACCACGTTGTTCCCGCCGGCGAAGCTCGCCGACCGGATCTCCACCGTGCTGCTGCTGGCCTTCGGCGCCGTGATGACCATCGTCACCGCCGTCGTCGGCATCATCGCGGTCATCTCGGCGACCGCGACCTGCGATGCCTCGGCCGGGTGCTCGCCCGGCGGGTACATCGGCGGCACGGCCATCGCGGTCGGCGGCGCGTTCGTGATCGGCGTCGCCACGATCGTGCTCGCGATCGGCGCGTGGATCCGTCGGAAGTCGTCGTGGTGGATCGCCGCGGTCGGCTTCGTGCTCGCGATCGCCGTCATCACGTGGGGCGGGGTCGTCTTCGCGAACGCCGCCGACGACGAGACCGCGTCGTCCTCGGTGTCCGCGAGCGCCTAGCGCCGTCGCGCACCACTTCTCCGACAGGACACGAGGTGATCACCTCGTGTCCTGTCGCGTCGTGCGTGCGCACAGTGCGCGGGTCCGACGGGGCGTAGCGTCCACAGCATGGTGACGGTGTCGCGGACGACGGTCGCGGTGGTCGGTGGCGGCCCCGCCGGGGTCGTCCTCGGGCTGCTGCTCGCCCGGGCCGGCATCGCCGTGCGCGTCGTCGAGCAGCACGACGACTTCAACCGGGACTTCCGGGGCGACACCGTGCACGCCTCGACGATCCGGCTGCTCGACGAGCTCGGCCTCGGCGAGCGCTTCCGAGCCCTGCCGCAGTCACGGCTCGACGACTTCTCCCTGCCGATGCCCGACGGGTCACGACTGCTGCTCGGCGACTTCTCACGGCTCGACCCCCCGTACGACCACGTGGCGATGGTGCCGCAGTGGGACCTGCTCGACCTGCTCGTGACCGCTGCCCGGCAGGAACCGTCGTTCGACATCGCGATGGGCCGCGCGGCGACCGGGCTCATCGAGGAGAACGGCGTGGTCACCGGGGTCCACCTCCGCACGCGCGACGGCAGCGGCGAACCCGAGGAGCTCCGCGCCGACGTCGTGATCGCGTGCGACGGACGGAACTCGGTCCTGCGCCGGGCAGCGGGGCTCGTGCCGCGGGCGTTCCCGGTGCCGTTCGACACCTGGTGGTTCCGGCTCCCCCGGCGGTCGGGCGACGCGGCGAGCGCCCTGACCCCCGCGTTCTCGGGGAAGGACGTGCTGCTGAGCTTCCCGCGGCCCGACTACCACCAGGTCGCGTACTTCGCCCCGAAGGACTCGGACGCCGCGCTGCGGGTTCAGGGCGTCGCTGCCTTCCGGGAGCGGGTGGCCCGGCTCCGTCCGGACTTCGCCGACCGGGTCGACACGATCGGGTCGATGGACGACGTGCACGTGCTCGACGTCCGGATGGACCGGTTGCGGCGGTGGTGGCGGCCGGGGCTGCTGTGCATCGGCGACGCGGCGCACGCGATGTCGCCCGCGGGTGGGGTGGGGATCAACCTCGCGGTGCAGGACGCCGTGGCGACGGCGGCGATCCTGGTGCCGTCGTTGCAGCGTGGGCTCCGAGGTGCGGGGTTGGACGGTGCGCTGGCCGCGGTGCAGCGTCGTCGGAGGCCGCCGGCAGTCATCGTCCAGTCGGCGCAGGCAGTACTGCACCGCGTCGTGTTCGAGCGGGCCTTCGCCGGACGGCTGCAGGACGGGCCACCGCTGCTGCCCGTGCTGCTCGCCCGGTACGTGCCACCGTCGCGGGGTCTCTACGCCCGGGGCATCGCGTTCGGGCCGCTTCCGGAGCACGCGCCGAGCTGGGCGCGGCGCTGAACGGAGCGGGCGCGGTGGACGGGACCGGACGGCGGACGGGAGGCGCGGGGCGGGGCTGCCACGGGCCTCCCGGTCGGCGGGTGGTCACCACCACTGCGCGACGCACCCTGTGCGCGACCGCGCACCCCCGGCGCATGCTGGGGCCATGAAGCAACGAGTCATCGGAGACGTGTCGGTCAGCGCCATCGGTCTGGGCGGGATGCCCATGTCGATCGAAGGGCGCCCCGACGAACGACAGTCCATCGCGACCATCCACGCCGCGCTCGAGAACGGTGTCACGCTCATCGACACCGCGGACGCGTACCACCTGGCCGCCCACGACGAGGTGGGGCACAACGAGGAGCTCATCGCCCGGGCGGTCCGCGAGTTCCACGGCGACACCGAGTCGATCCTCATCGCCACGAAGGGCGGACACCTGCGACCGGAGGCCGGCGCCTGGGCGCAGAACGGCCACCCGGAGTACCTGAAGCAGGCGGCGAAAGCGTCGGCGAAGCGCCTCGGCGTCGAGGCGATCGGCCTGTACCAGTTCCACCGTCCGGACCCCGCGGTGCCCTACGCCGAGTCGGTCGGCGCGCTCGGCGAGCTGCTCGACGAGGGCGTCATCCGGATGGCCGGCATCTCGAACGCAGACCCCGACCAGATCCGGACGGCGAACGAGGTCCTCGACGGACGACTCGCCTCGGTGCAGAACCAGTTCTCGCCGAAGTTCCGGTCGAGCGAGCCGGAACTCGAGCTCTGCGACGAGCTCGGGATCGCGTTCCTGCCGTGGAGCCCGCTCGGTGGCATCGCGAACGCCGCCGACCTCGGCACCGCCTACGAGGACTTCGCGTACATCGCACGCGACCGTGGCGTGACCCCGCAGGTCATCGCGCTCGCGTGGGAGCTGCAGAAGAGCGACGTGGTCGTCCCGATCCCCGGGGCGTCGCGGCCGCAGTCGATCCTCAACTCGCTGACCGCACCGACCGTGAAGCTGCGGCCGGAGGACGTCGCCCGTCTGGACGCGTCGCAGCCGGCGGCCGTCTGAGTCGCCTTCGTCCTGCCGCTCCACGACGCGTGACGACGCCCCGCAGTTCCGGTCGGAGCTGCGGGGCGTCGTGGTGTCGGGGCCGGGTGTGGCGACTAGTTGCTCGGGCAGACCGCCGAGACCTCGTTGAGCGAGGACTGCACGTCGGTCTGGGCGTCCTTCGCCTCGGCGGACTCGCTCGAGCCGCTGGAGGTGAGCGCCGAGGCGTACTCCTTCGCGTCCTCGGTGAAGTCCTCGAAGGCGTCGTGGACGTCGTCGTTGGTGACCTTCGGCAGTGCCGCGTCGAGACGGTCGGTGAACTCGCCGACGAGCTTCGCCCGCGCAGCGGGGTCCGCCGGTGCCGAGGACGACGTCTGCTCGGCGATGAACGACTTGAGCTCGTTCTCGACCAGGGCGCACGCCTCGGTCTTGGTCTGCGCGGCGGCGGCCGACGTCTTCGACGGGGCGGACGTCTTCGACGTCTCCGTCGAGGCGCCGTCGTCGGACGAGCCGCCGTCGCTGGACGAGCCGCCGGAGCAGCCCGCCAGCAGCGCCGCGGCGACGAGCGCCGTGGTCACCGCGGTGAGGGTGCGGCGCATCAGGAGTTGCACTCCTTCTGGAAGGCGTTGCCGGCGTCCTGCACCTTGGTGCTGGACTTCGTGAGCGCCGAGACGTCGGCCGACTGCGGGTCCTTCGCGATGTCCTCGATCTGGTCGACGAGGTCGCCGTAGGCGTCCTCGAAGGCCTCGCCCTTGTCCTGCAGGGCGTCGTCGGACAGGTCGTCGACGCCGTCGGAGATCTTCTCGTCGAGCTCCTTGAGCTTCGTGACGGCGGCGTCCGGGTCGGACTGGAGGTTCGCGGCTTCGGACTGCACGCCCTCGGCGGCGGACTTGACCGTCTTCTCGAACTGGGTGCACTGGTCGGCCTTCGACGGCCCGGTCGAGCAACCGGCGAGCAGGGTGAGCGCGAGGCCGGCGGTGGCGAGCGCGATGAGCTTGTTCTTCGGCATGGTGGAGAGTCCCCCTCGATCGGTCCGCACTCCCCCGGATGAGGTGCAGATCCGTCATCGAGCGTACATGGGGCACTCACAGGATGACCGGCCGCCCGGCGTACCGTCGAGGGCATGCGCGCCATCACGTTCGACGACACCACCATGTCCGTGACCGATCTGCCCGACCCGGTGCCCGCCGCGGGCGAGGTGCTCATCGAGGTCGCCGCCGCCGGGGTGAACAACGCCGACCTGCAGCAGCGCGCGGGGAACTACCCGCCGCCGCCCGGAGCCTCGGAGATCCTCGGGCTCGAGGTCTCCGGCACCGTCCGGGCTCTCGGCGACGGGGTGACCTCGGTGGCCGTCGGCGACCGCGTGTGCGCCCTGCTGTCCGGCGGCGGCTACGCCTCGCTCGTCGTGGCTCCCGCGACGCAAGTGCTGCCGGTCCCCGACACGGTCGACCTGGTCGAGGCCGCCGGCCTGCCCGAGGCCGCCTGCACCGTGTACTCGAACATCGGCATGCTCGCCGGACTCCGCCCCGGGCAGACGCTGCTCGTGCACGGTGGCACCGGCGGCATGGGCTCGCACGCCGTCCTGTGGGCGAAGGCCCTCGGTGCCACGGTGATCGCGACGAGCGGTGGCGACCGCAAGGTCCAGGCGTCGCGTGACCTGGGTGCCGATCTGGTGGTCGACCACCGCACCGAGGACTTCGTGGAGCGCGTCCTGGCGTTCACGGACGGCGTCGGGGTCGACGTGGTGCTCGACGTCGTCGGCCCGTCGTACCTGGCGCGGAACCTGCAGGCCCTCGCACCCAACGGGCACATCGCCGTCATCGCCTCGGGCAGCGGCAGCACCGCCGAGCTCGACCTCGGCGCGCTGATGCGGAAGCGGGCGTCGATCAGCGGGACGACCCTGCGCGCCCGGCCGCTCGCCGAGAAGGCCGCGATCGTCGCCGCCGTCCGTGAGCACGTCTGGCCCCTCGTCGCCGACGGCAGCGTCCGCCCGGTGATCGACACCGTCCTGCCGCTCGCCGAGGTCGAAGAGGCGCACCGGAAGGTCCGCGGCGGCGAGGTCGTCGGGAAGCTGCTGCTGACGCTCTAGGCGCGTGGGCGGGCTGCGCCCGGGTGCCCTGCGCCCGGGTGCGCTGCGCCCGGGTCTGCCGCGCTCGGGTCTGCCGCGCTCGGCCGCACCAGGTCGAGTACCTGCCCGCACTTCGCGCCGAACGTCGCACGGAGCAGGTCCGCCGCGTCGCGGTCCTCGTCGAACCGTGCGGGCATGTCGATCGCGAGCATGATCGCGAAGATCATCCCGCTGCCGAGGAAGCCCTGCACCTGGTCGTCCGGGATCCCCGCCTCGTCCCGCAGGAACCGGTAGATCTCGAGGAAGCCGTCGCGTGCGGCCGCACCGATCGCGGGCTCGGCACCGGAGACGAACCCCTGCAGCAGCACGGTGTGCAGGCCCTGCTCGGCAGCGAGGTCGACGAACTGCTCACCGATGACGTGCGCGGGCACGTCGTCCGGGCCGAGGGTCGTCAGGGTCTCGCGCCAGGCGTCGAGCAGGATGCCGAGCGTGTCGCGGAAGACCTCGAGGAACAGCGCTTCCTTCGACCCGAACATCCGGACGACGTACGGCTGGCTGATGCCCGCCGCCGAGGCGATCTGGTCGGTGGTGGTGCCGTGGTAGCCCTGGCGGCCGAACACCCCGCGTGCGGCTTCGAGGATCATCGCGCGACGCTGCGCTGCCGGCATCCGGACCGCTGTCTCCGCGCTCATGGTTGACAGGTTATCAGTCGATTACTACAGTCCGTCGAGACAAGTAATCATCGGATTACCAACGACTGGAGACACCATGTCCCGACGCATCCCCGTGTGGCTCGCGATCGCCGCCGCGTCCCTCCCGATGTTCATGGCGACGCTCGACAACCTCGTCGTCACCAGCGCACTCCCCGCCGTGCACGCCGACCTCGGCGCCTCGGTCGAGGAGCTGCAGTGGATCACCAACGCCTACACGCTCGCCTTCGCCGCCCTGATGCTGCTGGCCGTCGGCCTCGGCGACCGCATCGGCCGCCGCCACCTGTTCATCGCCGGCATCGGCGTCTTCACCGTCTCATCGGCCTTCGCCGCGATGAGCACCGACCCGACCGCCCTCATCGTCTGGCGCGCGGTCGAGGGGGCCGGCGCCGCGGCGATCATGCCCCTGTCGCTGACCCTGCTCGTCGGCAGCGTCCCGGACCGCCTGCGGACCGTGGGCATCGGCGTCTGGGGCGGCATCTCCGGCCTCGGCGTCGCGCTCGGCCCGCTCATCGGCGGAGCCGTCGTCGAGAGCTGGAGCTGGGAGGCGATCTTCTGGCTCAACGTCCCCGTCGGCGTGATCGCGATCCCGCTCGCCCTGTTCGCCCTGCCGAACACCCGTGGCGCCCGGGTCCGGACCGACGTCCTCGGCGTCGTGTTCGCGGGTCTCGGGGTGCTCGGCGTCGTGTTCGGCATCGTCCGCGGCAACGACGCGGGCTGGACGAGCACCGAGGTGCTGGTCGGCCTCATCGGTGGCGGTGCACTGCTCGTCGCGTTCGTCGTCCGCCAGGCCACGACGGCCGCACCGCTCCTGCCGCTCCGGTTCTTCCGCGACCGCAGCTTCACCCTCGCCAACCTCGTCGCCATGACCTTCTCGTTCGGCGCGTTCGGGTCGGTCTTCATCCTGATCCAGTTCCTGCAGGTGGTGCAGGGCCGGTCACCGCTCGAGGCCGGCGTCTGGACGATGCCGTGGACGCTCGCACCGATGATCGTCGCGCCGCTCGCCGGGATCATCGCACCACGGGTCGGCACCCGGGTGCTCATCGCCGGCGGCATGGCGTTCCTGTCCGCCGGACTGTTCTGGATCGCCGCCACGATGTCCGCCGACGTCACCTTCACCGGCCTCCTGCCCGGCTTCCTGCTCGCCGGCATCGGCATGGGCGCCGTGTTCGGGCCGATCTCGACCGCCGTGCTCGCGCGGATGCCGCAGGACGACCACGCGAAGGCCTCCGGCGCGAACTCCACCCTGCGCGAGATCGGCGTCGCACTCGGCATCGCGGTGCTCACCGCCGTGTTCACCGGTGCCGGCGGCCAGCTCACGCCCACCGGTTACGTCGACGCGGCACAGCCCGCCGTGCTGGTCGGAGCGGCCGTCGTCGCAGCCTCGGCACTCGTCGCCGTGTTCCTGCCGGCAGGTCGCGGATCCCACGTCCCCGACGTGGTCGCCGATGATGCTCGGGAGGCGCGCCCCACGCCCGCCGTCCCGGCTCCCGTCGCGTAAGCGCCCGGTCTGGTCCTAGGCGTGGACGCGGGAGAGGAACTCGACCAGCGCCGGGTGCTGCGGGGCGTCGAGGACCTCGGCGGGGACGCCCTGCTCGACGACCTCTCCCCGGTGCAGGAACACGATCCGGTCGGCCACGTTCCGCGCGAAGTGCATCTCGTGCGTGGTCATCAGGATCGTCGACCCCTGCCGCTTCAGCTCGGTGACCAGGTCGAGCACCTCGCCGACGAGCTGGGGGTCGAGGGCGCTCGTGACCTCGTCGAGCAGCAGGAGCTCGGGGTCGGACGCGATCGCCCGGACGATGGCCACGCGCTGCTGCTGGCCGCCGGAGAGCCGATCCGGGTAGGCATCGGCGAACTCCGCGAGCCCGATCCGTTCGAGCAGCCGACGCGCGGTCGCCTCGGCCTCGGCCCGGCCGACGCCGTGCACCTGCCGCGAAGCGAGTGTCACGTTGTCGAGCACGCGCATGTGCGGGAACAGGTTGAACTGCTGGAAGACCACGCCGATCCGCGCACGGACACCGTCGACCGCGACGCGGGGATCGGCGATGTCGGTGCCCTGCAGCAGGATCTCGCCGTCGTCGATGCCCTCGAGCAGGTTCACCGTCTTGAGCAGGGTCGACTTGCCCGAGCCGGACGCCCCGATGACGCAGATGACCTCGTGGCGGTGCAGCGTCAGGTCGATGCCGCGCAGGACCTCGTGCTCGCCGAAGGCCTTGCGCAACCCGCGCAGCTCGAGGACCGCAGCGTCCGCACCGGACGCACCACGGGCCTCCTGGCCGACCTCACTCATACGGTCCCTCCGATCTGCTCGCGCCGCTGCTGGCGGCGCGCGATCGCGTCCGTGACGCGGATCAGCGGCAGGCTGATCACCACGAACAGCAGCCCCGCGACGAAGTACGGCGTGAAGTTGTAGGTCTCCGCCTGCGCGATCTGCGCCGAACGGACCGCGTCGACGGCGCCGAGGATCGACACCAGGCCGACGTCCTTCTGCATCGAGACGAAGTCGTTCATCAGTGCCGGTGTGACCTTGCGGATCGCCTGCGGCAGCACCACGAGTCGCAGCGTCTTGGCGTGCGAGAGCCCGAGCGACCGCGCGGCCAGACGTTGCGAGGGGTGCACGGCCTCCATGCCGGCACGCAGGACCTCAGCGATGTACGACGAGTACGTCAGGACGATCGCGATGGTGCCCCAGACCTCGGCGGGCAGCCGCGGGAACACCCCGAGACCGGGGATCCCGTAGCCGACCAGGTAGAGCACGATGATGAGCGGCAGGCCGCGGAACAGGTCCGTGTACCCGGTCGCGAGCATCCGCAGCGGGAAGAAGACCGGGTTCCGCAGGCCCCGCACCACTGCGAGCAGGGTGCCGAACACGGCGACGCCGATGGCGCTGAAGAACAGGATCCGGACGTTCAGCCAGAGGCCCAGCAGGATGTCCGGGAACGTGTCGATCGCGGTCTGCGGGTCGAAGAACGACTGCTGGACCGCTGCCCAGCCGGGGGTGTTCACGACACCGAAGTAGGCGATCGCGATCACCACGAGCGTCGACACCACCGACACCACGATCGACCGGCGTCCGCGCTGCCGGCGGTAGAGCCGCCGCTCGGCCTCGACCTGGCTCGGCGCGGCTGCGGCGACCGGGGTACCGGCGCCTGCTGGAACGGTCATGCGGTTACTTCAGGACCGGGGTGTTGGTCTCCGAGGAGAGCCACTTGGTCTGCAGGTCCTCGAGCGTGCCGTCGTCCGTCAGCGACTTGAGCGCCTTGTCCACCTTGCTCGTGAGCTCCGAGCCCTTCGGCAGGACGAAACCGAACTGGTCGCCCTTGCCGTCGGACGGGAACTGCGCCGACACCGTGCCGTCGTCGAGCTGCGCCGCGGCCATGTAGAACGCCGTCGGCAGGTCGGTGACGATCGCGTCGATCTGGCCCGACTTCAGTGCGAGCACGGCGTCATCGTTCGAGTTGAAGACCTGCGGGGTGATCCCGAGCACGCCCTTCACGCTGGCGATCGACGTGGACCCGGTGGCGACGCCGATGGCGTCCTTCTTGAGCGCGGCGATGCTCGTGTCGTCGACGGCCTTCGAGGTGCTGGTCGTCACCACGGCCTGCGTGGTCGTGTAGTACGCGCTCGACATGTCGACGGCCTTCTTGCGCTTCGCGTCGATCGAGAACTGCTGGACGTTGAGATCCCAGTCCTTCGGGCCCGGTGCGATCGCACTGTCGAAGGTGCTGCGCTTCCACACGACGTCGGACTTGCTGTAGCCCATCTCCTTCGCGACCGCGTAGGCGACGGCGGACTCGAAGCCCTTGCCGGACTCCGGCTTGTTGTCCTCGATCCACGGCGAGTACGCCGGCTCACCGGTGGCGACCGTCAGCTTGCCGTCGGTGACGGTGCCGTCTTCGTTGCTGCCGCTGCCGGCGGCGCACGACGTCAGGGCGAGGGCGGCGACCGCGGCTGTTGCGACGGCGAGGGTGAGGCGGAGGGATCGGGTCACGGTCGGGCCTTCGTGCGAGGGGGGGGGTGGGGGCAGGTCGAAGTGTACTTCGCGGTGGGATACCAACGCGACTCCGGGCGCTCCTCGTGACCCGGTCTCGTGTCACACACCAGTCGACGGGTCGACGTCTGGCTGGTAATCTGGCGACGCGGGCTGAACCGAGCGCATGCTCGGCTGAGGTCTGAGATCAAGGGGCGTCCCAGCACGGGGCGCCCCCTTTCTGTTCTCGGAACGCTCCCGAACGCGATCACGGCCAGACGACGATGGCGTCGCGCCGAGCGTTCGTCACCTCGGTGCGCCAGACGGGCCGCAGCTCGTCCCACATCGTCTCGTCGCAGACGCTGCCGCTCTTCGGGCCAGGCGACTGGAACCGCCGGAACCCCGCGTACGCGACCAGGTCGGCCGCCTGGACGAAGTAGGACGACGCCGAGTCACGAGGGACCGGATCCTCGACGAGCAGCGGCGCGCTGACACGAGAACCCCCTGGTGCGAAGCTGTGCCGCCGGAAGCGCCGGTGGATCGCGCGGACCGTCGCGTCGTCGCCCGCGTCGTGCACGAGGATGATCGGCTTGCCGGATTGCTCGGACCGGATCCGGAGACGCTGGAGTAGGTAGGTCCAAGCCCGGTCCTCGGGCCGGTAGTCCATCGGCCGGGCTTCCTTGTCGATGACGATGGCGAAGACCCCGGAGGCCACGACGCTCAGCGCACCGAGCGATCTGCGGAACACGTCGCGACGCTGGCCGTCACCGAGCCCGAGGTGGCGGAGGTCCCCTCGCCCGCGCAGGAGCACGTTCGCCTTGAGCTCATGGCGGAGGAGGACGCCGTACGTGTCCCGGATCTCGCGACGGACCCCCGTCAGCCAGTCGAGACGATCGGTCCAGTCACCGCCAGGGACGAGCACGCATCCCAGCGTGTAGGTGCGCGTCGCGCCCGGGGACACAGCCGGATCCCCCTTGTCACCGGTCTCGTCCACGTACGCGAACTCGAACGGAGCGTCGAGCGCCGCACGGGCGAGGGCGGGAACGCGACCGGATTCCATCCGACCAACATACCAATGTGGTACGTCAGTCGGCCATCGTGAAGTCCTCGAACGAGAAGCCCGGCGACACCAGGCAGCTCAGCAGCACCTCGCCGTCGTTCGGGATCGTCCGCTGCCACACGCCGCCGCGCACGAACGCCTGTGCGTCGTTCACCCGGTCACGTCCGGCGTCGGGCCCGAGGGTGATCCGCGCACCGGGCTCGGGAGCATCGCCGGAGCCGCCGAGTTCGAGCTCGACGGTGTCCGGACCGTGCCACATCCAGATCTCGTCGCTCGTCACCCGGTGCCAGGCCGAGGCCTCGCCCGGGGGCAGCAGGAAGTGGATCAGGGTCGCGGCGGGGCGGTCCCCCGCGGGCGTCGTCACCGTGGCCGGCGAGGTCCAGGTGCGGACGTACCAACCACCTTCGGGGTGCGGCTCCATGCCGAGGGCGATGGCGCGCTTCGGCACGTCGAGCCACTCGATCAGTTCGCCGTCGACGGTGCGACGGGCGGCCATGCCGGGGCGGGGTGCGGTCTCGGTCATGATTCCTCCACAGGGATGACAGGGCGGGCAGGGCGGTCGGGCGATGACGCGGGCACGCCGGTCAGTGCTCCGTCGACCGCGCGGACGACCCCACGGATGACGGTCGCGGACGCACGCCCGGCACCGTCCTCGACGAGCTCGGCGAGTGCGTCGGGCACGGTCCGGGCGTCGACGTCGAAGACGGCCAGGTCGGCGCGGGCGCCCACGGCGAGGTGGCCGATGCGGTCCGGGCCGACGGCGAGTCCCATGGCGTGCGCACCACCGAGCGTCGCCGCAGACAGGAGCCGCTCGTGCAGGTCCCGGTGCCCGTAGCCCTGGGCACGGGCGATCCGGTGCAACGCCGTGACGTCGGCCATCAGGTCGAGGGACGGTGACGACGACAGCGAGTCGGTGCCGATGGCGATCGGGCTGCCCTCGCGCAGGTAGTCGGCGACGGGAGGCGGGTCGAGGCCGATGACGGCGTTCGACCGCGGGCACAGTGCGACTGCGGTGCCGCGAGCGCGCAGGAGCGCCCGGTCGGCAGCGGTCATGTACACGCCGTGCGCGATGTGGCAGTCCGGGCCGAGCACCCCGAGCCGGTCGACGAACGCGGTGGCGCTCGCCCCGAACCCGAGTGCCCGGAGCGCCCGGAACGAGGGCACGTTCGCCAGGTGCCAGTCGTTGCCGTGGCCGACGCCGTCGACGCCGTCGAGTCCGGGGACCGGTCCGAGGGCGATGCGCTCACCCTCGAAGGCGGCCTCGCCGAGGTGCAGGTGCAGGCGGAGCCCACGCTGCCGGACGATGTCGGGGAGTTCGAGGAGGGGCGCGACCTCGAGCGAGTACGGCGCATGCGGCGACAGACCGGCGCCGGGAGTGGTCGGGATCCGGGCGAGTTCGTCGAGCACCTGGTCGCGGCCGTGCGACTGCCACGCGTCGTTCTCCCAGTCCATCACCTCCCAGTAGGCGATGCCACCGAGCCCGGCATCCTCGAGCGCGGTGGAGGCCTCGATGTCGGTGACGATGTCCGCGATGCTCGTCACGCCCGCGCGGATCGAGGCGGCGGCACCAGCGGCTGCTTCGGCCCGCCAGTCGTGCGGTTCGGCGTAGTCCTGGTTGAACGCGGACGCCCAGTCCTCGAAACCGTCGTACTGGCCTCGGCCGACACTGGCCATGCCGGTGTACTGCAGGTGCGAGTGCGCGTTGACGAGGCCCGGCAGGAGGGCTCCGCGCCACTGCCGTTCGGTGAACGTCGCACCCGAGCCGGTGAGCTGGTCGACGACCCAGGACCGGTCACCGACGTGCAGGATGCGGCCGTCCTGCACGGCGACCGCGCCGTCGGCGATCGGGGGCGCGGTCATCGGCACGACGACGCGCGCCGAGTGCACGACGACGGAGTGGTCGGCACGAGGGTGCGCGGCGGTCGGGCGCGCGGTGCTCGGGTGCGAGTCGCTCGGGTGCGCAGCGCTCATGCGGGGTCTCCGAAACGACGCGTCCGGACGTCCGGCTCGCGGTCCGCAGGGTGTTCGGCTGGAAGGCCGGGAGGAACGGGGCGCGTTCCGAACGCGGCGAGCGCCGTGCGGGCGGTCGCGTCATCGACCGCGGGATCGATGGGCACGACGGCTCGCTCCAGTTCGTCGCCGCGCTCCAGCAGCATGCGGACGGCCCCGAGCTGCGCGGCGAAGGACAGGTCCATGATCTCGATCGGGTTGCCCTCGGCTGCCGTGATGTTGATGCAGCCGCCGCGGTCGAGCACGATCGGTCCGCCCTCGGAGTCGGGGAACACGAGGCGCTCGGCCTTCGGACCCACTGGCCGCAGTCCGGCTCCGGCGGCGCGGGCGTCGTCGAGCGCGACCTCGTGGTCGACCCCGCCCGCGACGGCGACGACGGCCCCGTCCGCGCACGAGCGCAGCACGCGCAGGTCGATGGTGTCGGCGACCCCGGTGGCGCTCACCACGAGGTCGGCGTCCTGCACGGCCTCGGCGAGCGGCGCGACGGCGTGGCCGGCGAACAGCGCCTGCAGGGCGCGCACCGGGTCGGTCTCGGCGACCGTGACCCGGAACCCGAGGGCGGAGAGCACCAACGCGACCCCCTCGCCGACGTGCCCGAACCCGGCGACGACCGCCGCGCCTCCCGGCTGCACTCGGTGCGTACCGGACGGGAGCCCGTCGACCAGGTCGAGCACGGCGAACACCGTCGACTGCCCGGTGCCGTACCGGTTGTCGAAGAACGTCTTGGTGCGGGCGTCGTTGACGGCGACCACGGGGATGCCGAGCTCGCCCCGCGACGCCATCACGCGCAGGGGTCGGAGGCCGCTCGTGGTCTCCTCGGCCGCGCCGAGCATCGTCGGCAGCAGGTCCGGACGCTCCTGGTGGGCGAGCCGGATGACGTGGGAACCGTCGTCGAGCAGGATGTGCGGCCGGCTGTCGAGCATCGCGAGGGCGAGCGCCTTCTGCTCCGGCAGCGAGGCCGTGCTGCTCGCGTGCACCGTGAGCCCCGCTGCCCGGAGCGACGCGGCCACGGCGTCGTCGGTCTCGTCGGCGTGCGCGTAGACGACGACCTCCGCACCGGCGTCGCGGAGGAGCAGGCTCAGCACCGCCGTCTTCGGCTCGAGGAACATCGCGACGCCGATGCGGGTGCCGCGGAGCAGTCCACCGTCGCGGAGTTCGGCGGCGACCGCGCGCGAGACGGGCATCGAGCGTCGCGCCCAGCGCAGCCGGGCGTCGGCGGCCGGGTCGTCCTCGGGGTCGCGGCCGGTGGAGACCAGGAAGACGTCGTCGGAGAGCATCGGGACGCCGAGCACGCCCGGGCGGGCGGTGACGACGGGGCCGAAGGCGTCCTCGTCGACCGCGGGCAGGTGCCGGCCGGCGTCGATCACGATGAGCGTGGCGCCGCGGGGGCGGTCGGCCTCGCGCTCGATGACGGGGGTGGAGTCCTCGGGGGAACCGAGGCACCAGAGCTGGTCGATCGGCTCGTGGTCCGCGGCCGGGCGTGCACCGAGGCCGGTCAGCAGGCCGTGCAGCGCCGACGCGTCGCGGGGGTCGCCACCGACGATGCGGAACCGACGGGCTGCGACGAGCAGGTTCGTGACCGCGGCGAAGCGTCGGACGGCCGCCGACGCCCAGGATCGCGTCACGGGGTCGGGTCCTGGCGGCATGCCCCAATCGTAGGGAATGCGCGGGGCCCCGCCGACGTACTCTCTGGGCATGAGCGATGCATCCACGACCGAAGTGTTCGACAAGGTGACGATGTTCGGTGCGGACTGGTGCCGCGACTGCCGCCGGTCCAAGGCGCTGCTCGACACCCTCGGCGTCGACTACGAGTACGTCGACGTCGAGCAGGACCTGTCGGCGGCCGACCGTGCCGAAGCGATCAGCGGGCGGAAGAACATCCCCGTCGTGGTGCTGCCGAACGGCAAGCACTTCGTCGAGCCGTCCGACGCCGAGCTGCGCGCCGAGCTCGAGGCCTCCGGCGCCGTCTGAGCCGCGGGCGGCTCGGCCGGCCGCTTTCGCAAAAGCGACAGTCTGCCGCCGAACATCGGCGGCAGCCTGTCGCGCTGGCGGCACCGACCGTGCGACGGGACGAGATCTGTCGCCTTCGCGGGATGCTCTGGGATCAACCCGGCCGGGAGGCGCGGTGCGCGCCCGACGCGCACCGTGCCTCCCGGCCGTGGTCGTGTCCAGAGCCCACCGGTCGCCGTCGGGCGCGGGTGACGCTTTCGCGAAAGCGACAGTGTGCCGCCGAACATTGGCGGCACACTGTCGCTCTGGCGGACCGACCGGCAGGTGCGGCGACTTCTGTCGCTTTCGCACCAAGCACATCGAGCACCGGGCGGACATCGGATGAATCGGGCATCATGAGGGCGTGATCATCGACGCTCACCACCACCTCTGGGACCCCGCCGACCGGCCGTACCCCTGGATGGACGACTCCGTCGCCCCGATCCGCCGCCGGTTCGACGTGGACGACCTCCGCGCAGCGACGCAGGACACCGGCGTGACGCGGACCATCGTCGTGCAGGCCGTGCACGATCCCGACGAGACCGCCTGGCTCCTCGAGCAGCCCGCCCCCGTCGCGGGCGTCGTCGGCTGGGTGGACCTGACCGCGCCGGACGTGGCTGACCGGATCGCCGCCGTCCGTGCGCTTCCCGGCGGTGATCGCCTCGTCGGCACCCGGCACCTGGCACAGGACGAACCGGACCCCGGCTGGCTCGGCCGCCCCGACGTCGCCCGCGGGGTGCGAGTCCTCGCCGGTGCCGGCCTGGTGTTCGACTTGCTCGTCCGCGCCCGAGAGCACTCGGCCGCGCTGGCCCTGGTCGACGCCGTCCCCGACGCATCGTTCGTGCTGGACCACGCCGGCAAACCATCGATCGACACGGGTGACCCGGCCTGGCCCGGACGGATGGCCGACTTCGCTGCACGCCCGAACGTCACGTGCAAGGTCTCCGGCCTGCTCACCGAGGCCGGACCGGACTGGCGCGACCGCCCGGTCGACCGGTACGTCCGCGAGGTCGTGGAGCAGTTCGGCCCCGAGCGGTCGTTGTTCGGCTCGGACTGGCCGGTGTCGACCCTGGCGACCGATTACGCGGCGGTCGTGCAGCGGACGACGGACGCACTCGCCGACCTGTCGACGACCGAGCACGACGCCGTCTTCGGCGGAACCGCGGAGCGCATCTACCTTGTCCCGAGGACCACGCAGACATAGGATGTTTCTGGCTGCACTGGCGCAGCCGGAGAGCGAGGAACGATGCAGTTCGCACGACTCGGCCCGGCGGGGAGCGAGATCCCCGTGGCCATCGACACCGACGGCGAGGTCTTCGACCTCCGCTCGATCACCAGTGACATCAGCGGGTCCTTCCTGGCCTCGGACCCGGTCGGCCGCGTCGACCACGCCCGCAGCGCGGGCGACCTGACGATCATCGGTCGAGACCGGGCCGACGGCATGCGGCGCGGAGCGCCGATCACCCGCCCCGGCAAGGTCGTCTGCATCGGCCTGAACTACCGCGACCACGCCGCCGAGACCGGCGCCGACATCCCCACCGAACCGATCGTGTTCATGAAGGACCCGATGACGGTGATCGGCCCCGACGACGAGGTCCTGATCCCCCGGAACAGCACGAAGACCGACTGGGAGATCGAGCTCGCGATCGTCATCGGCCGCACGGCTCGGTACTGCGAGACCGATGCGGACGCCGAGGCCTCCATCGCCGGCTACGCCATCGCGAACGACGTGTCCGAGCGGGAGTTCCAGCTCGAACGCGGCGGGCAGTGGGACAAGGGGAAGTCCTGCGAGACCTTCAACCCGCTCGGGCCGTGGCTGGTGACGCCCGGGTCGCTCGCCGCCGCCGGCCTCGACCCCGCGGCACTCGCGCTCCGACTGACCGTCAACGGCGAGGTCCGGCAGGACGGCACCACCGCCGACATGATCTTCCGTCCTGTGGAGATCGTCCGGTACCTGTCGCAGTTCATGGTGCTGTACCCCGGCGACGTCATCAGCACGGGGACCCCGGCGGGCGTCGCGCTGGCCGGACACGCGCCTTACCTGCAGCCCGGCGACGTCGTCGAGCTCACCGCCGACGGGCTCGGCTCGCAGCGCCAGACGGTCGGGGCAGCCTGATGGCGGACGCAACCGGCAGCGCCGGCACCGGCGGCGGCGCCGGCACCGGCGGCGGCGCCGGCACCGGCACCGGCCGCACGAGCAGCGCCGGCGGAACCGGCTCCGGCAGCACCGGCAGCCACGACGGCGTCCGGGCCATCGTCACCGGGGGCGCGTCCGGCATCGGCGCGGCGATCGCCGCTGCCCTGCGGGATCGCGGTGCCACGGTCGCCGTGCTCGACCTGCAGCCGTCGACCGTCGATGGGTTCCTCTCGGTGACGTGCGACGTCAGCGACGACGCGTCGGTCCGCGCCGCCGTCGCCACCGCCGTCGAGCAGCTCGGCGGCCTCGACGTCCTGGTCAACAACGCCGGCATCGGCGCCCAGGGCACGGTCGAGGGCAACGACGACGACGAGTGGCGCCGCGTGTACGAGGTCAACGTCCTCGGCGCCGTCCGGCTGTCGCGCGCTGCGCTCCCCCACCTGCGGGCGTCGGGCAACGCGAGCATCGTGAACACCTGCTCGATCGCCGCCACCGCAGGGCTGCCCCAGCGGGCGCTCTACTCGGCGACCAAGGGTGCGATCGCCGCTCTGACCCGCGCGATGGCCGCCGACCACATCCGCGAGGGCATCCGCGTCAACGCCGTCAACCCCGGCACGGCGGACACTCCGTGGGTCGCGCGGTTGCTGTCCACCGCGGGCGACCCGGCCGCCGAACGCGCAGCGCTCGAGGCCCGGCAGCCGCACGGCCGGCTCGTGCAGGCGGAGGAGGTCGCCGAGGCGGTCGCCTACCTGACGAGCCCGCTCGCCCGGTCCACGACGGGCGTCGACCTGGCCGTCGACGGCGGGATGCAGGCCCTCCGGCTGCGGCCCGCCTGATGGTCGGGCCGTGACGACCGGGAGGCCCGGCTATCGTCGACCTGTCGGCTCGCGTCCGCGAGCGGGCCGGGATCAGGAGGTGGTGACGTGGCGTCGCTGACCGACGATGCGATCGCACGCATCCAGCAGATGATCGTGAGCGGTGAGCTCCAACCCGGGCAGCGCCTCCCGCCCGAGAAGGAACTGAGCGAGTCGCTCGGCCTGTCCCGGAACAGCCTGCGCGAGGCGGTGAAGGCCCTCGAACTCATCCGCGTGCTCGACGTCCGCCGCGGCGACGGCACCTACGTGACGTCGCTGGAACCCGGCGTGCTGCTCGAGGCGGTGTCGTTCGTCGTCGACATGCACCACGACCGGTCCCTCGTCGACCTGCTCGAGGTCCGCCGCATCCTCGAGCCCGCGTCCGCCGTCCTGGCGACCGCGCGGGCCTCGGAGCAGCAGATCGACGAGCTCGCCACGCTGATGCAGTCCGTCGGCGAGGACACCGGTGTCGAGGACCTCGTCGCGCACGACCTGCTGTTCCACTCGACCATCGCGGGCATCGGCGGCAACCAGTACCTGTCCGGGCTCCTCGACGCCCTGTCGAGCAAGACCGTGCGGGTGCGGGTCTGGCGGGGGCTGACGCAGAACGGCTCGGTGCAGCGCACCCTCGACGAGCACGCCGCCATCGTGGACGCCATCCGACGCCGGGATCCGCAGCTCGTGCAGGCGCTCGTGGTGTCGCACGTCGAGGGCGTCGAGCGCTGGTTGCGGCGCTCCCTCGACTGAAACCGAGAACGCGTGCAGTCGGGTGGGTGTTGTGTCGGTCGTCGGCCCTGAGCACGACATCCGTCGCGCTCGGACCGGCCGCAGAACACGGAGGAAACACCATGGGCGTCCTTGGCACCATCATCGGTCTTATCGTCGTCGGCCTGATCGCCGGCGCCATCGCCCGGCTCGTCGTCCCCGGCAAGCAGCACATCTCGATCCCCATGACCATCCTGCTGGGCATCATCGGCTCGTTCGTGGGCGGGTTCCTCGGGTTCCTGATCTTCCGCCACGACCTGATGGACGGCTTCTTCCAGCCGGCCGGCATCATCGGTTCGATCATCGGCGCCATCATCGTGCTGATCATCTACATCCGCTTCTCGGGTCGCAGCGCCAAGACCCGCTAGGCAGGTCTCGGCGGGCACGACTCGCTGCACAACCAACGTCACCCCGAACCGCGCATCCGTGCGGTTCGGGGTGATTTTGGTTGTGCGGGGCTCAGCCGGTCAGCAGGCCGGCGGCGCGGAGGTCGTCCCACAGAGCTTCCGGCACCACGGCCGCGGCCCGGGCGACGTTCGAGCGCACCTGCTCGGCGGACTGCACGCCGAGGGCGATCGCGGCGACCGCAGCAGCACGCCGCGGGAACGCCAGCGCCGCCTCGGGCAGCGTGACCCCGTGCCGCTCGCAGACGTCGGCGATCGCGTTCGCCCGCGCGACGAGTGCCGCCGGTGCCGTGGCGTAGTCGTACGTCGCCGTGGCGTCGGGCCGGTCCCGCCCGAGCAGTCCCGAGTTGTAGACCCCGACCGCGACGACCGCGACGCCGAGCGAGGCGCACCGGGCGACGAGCTCCGCCGCCGGCTGCTCCAGGAGCGTGTACCGGCCCGCGAGCATGACCACGTCGCACAGCCCGGTGGACACCGCGGCGTCGAGGGCCTCGACCGAGTTCGACCCGACGCCGACGGCCCGGACCACGCCGTCGTCCCGCAGCTCGGCGAGCGTCGGCAGCGCCTGCGTCAGGCCGTCCTCGAGCGAGTAGACGTCGGGGTCGTGCAGGTACGCGACGTCGACGTGGTCGAGTTCGAGCCGCCCGAGCGACTCGTCCAACGACCGCCGGACACCCGACGGTGAGGGGTCCCACTGCCGCACGGTGTCGTTCGGCACCGCGAACCCGCCGGAGGCCAGGTCGTCCCCGTCGCCACGCCCGGGGACGAGCAGCCGCCCGACCTTCGTCGACACCAGGAACGCGTCACGCGGACGGTCGGCGAGCGCCGCCCCGAGCCGCCGCTCCGACAGCCCGAGGCCGTAGTGCGGCGCGGTGTCGAACCCGCGCACGCCGGCGTCCCAGGCGGCGTCGACCGTGGCACGGGCGTCGTCGTCGGACACCGGGCGCAGCAGGTTGCCGATGCCGGCGCCGCCGAACCAGAACGGACCGCGGTCGAGGTCGAGGTCGAGGTCGAGGCCAGTCATGCGTCCACCTGTCCGGAGAGCGACCAGACCTGCGGCACACCGTCGTCGTTCCCCGAGTAGTCGTCGTCGGCCTCGAGCAGCGGGTTGATCGTCTCCTGCCACTCCGCGTTGACCGGGTCGTCGGCGAGCGCCCGACGCATCGCCCGGTAGTCCTCGACCTCGATGAGGTGGATCAGGTCCTGCCCGTCACGCCACACCGTCCAGTCGTGCACCCCGGCATCACGCAGCCGGGCCGCGAGCGCGGGCGGGATCGACGCGTGCACGGCGTCGTACGCGGCCTCGTTCCCCGCCCGCAGCCGGGTCCTCGACAGGATGCGCTGCATCAGTCGCGCAGGAACAGCTCGACGACCGGCACGGCGACGTCGGGTCGCACGATCGGCAGCGTGAGCGTCAGCGTCCCCGCCGGCTGCCCGCCGAGCCCGGTGTTCTGCGCGCGGGTCCCCGGCGGGATCTCGCGGAAGTGCAGCTCCGACGCGTCGTTGAGCAGCTGGGCGTAGGCGACTCGGCCGGCCAGGTCGGGCAGGTGCACGTGCTCGAACGGCCACGCGAACAGGTGCAGGTACAGGCGGTTGCCGTTCTGCGTGTAGACGGTGTTGCGCGGCGCGACGAACGACGACGGTCCGGCGCCGTAGACGGACCGGGCGTGCTGGTGCATCCACGTCCCGATCCCGTCGAGGGTCTGGCGGGAGACCCCGTCGAACTCGCCACGGCCGGTGGGGCCGATGTTGAGCAGCATGTTCCCGTTGTTCGAGACGCCGTCGACGAGCATGCGGACGAGCAGGTCGACGGGCTTGAGGTTCACGTTGTCGCGGTCGTAGCCCCACGATCCGTTGAGCGTCTGGCAGGCCTCCCACGGCACCTGGGCGCCGTCGACCTCCATCGGCTTGTCCGGCTGGTACTGCTCCGGGGTGACGATGTCGCCCGGCAGGTCGAGCCGGTCGTTGACGATGATGCCGGGCTGGAGCCGCCTGGTCAGTTCGAGCAGCTCCGAGGATCCCCAGTCGTCGCGACCCTTGCCGCCCCAGATGTCCTCGTGGTCGTTGTCCCGGTACGAGAAGTCGTAGAACAGGTAGTCGACCTGCCCGTAGTCGGTGAGCAGCTCCTCGACCTGCCCGTGCAGGTACTCCCGGTAGCGCGACATGTCGCGGCCCTGGTTGAACGCCTCGATCTCCTCGGGCGAGTCGTCGCGCCTCGGGTGCACGCCGTCGACGGTGAAGTCCGGGTGGTGCCAGTCGATGAGCGAGTGGTAGAAGCCGACCCGCAGTCCCTCGGCCCGGACGGCGTCGACGAACTCGCGCACGATGTCGCGGCCGAACGGGGTGTTCGTGGACTTGTAGTCGGTGAGCTTGCTGTCCCAGAGGCAGAAGCCCTCGTGGTGCTTCGTGGTGAGCACGACGTACTTCATGCCGGCTTCGCGAGCACGGCGGGCCCAGTCGGCGGCGTCGAACAGGTCGGGGTCGAAGTGGTCGAAGTACTTCTGGTAGTCGGCGTCGGTGATCCGTTCGCGGTTCTTCACCCACTCGTGCCGTGCCGGCAGGGCGTACAGCCCCCAGTGGATGAACATGCCGAACCGGTCGTGGGTGAACCAGGCGGGCAGGCCGCTCGCGTCGGTCGCGGTCTGCGGCTCTGCAGGTGCGGTGATGGTCATGAGGCCAGTGTTCCTTTCAGAGGGGGGAGGGGTGTCACCGGCCGCCGAGGCCGCTGGTGACGATGCCCTTGACGAGGTGCTTCTGCAGCAGGACGAGCAGGATCACGGTGGGCAGCATCGAGATCACCGATGCCGCCATCACGAGGTTCCACTCGGAGCCCTGCTGGCCGAAGAACTGCTGCAGGCCGAGCGGGATGGTGCCCCGGGCCTCGACGTCGTTGACGATGACGAGCGGCCAGAGGAACGAGTTCCAGTACGAGATGAACGAGAACACCGCGAGGACGGCCATGGTCGGTCGGGCGAGCGGCATCATCACCGAGAAGAAGGTCCGGATCGCGCCAGCCCCGTCGACCCGGGCGGCGTCGTCGAGTTCCTGCGGCACGGTCAGGAAGAACTGCCGGACCAGGAACGCGCCGAGGGCCGTGAACGCCCACGGGATGATGAGTGCCTGGAACGTGTCGACCCAGCCGAAGCCCTGCATCATCACGTACATCGGGATGACGAGGACGTCCTGCGGGATCATCAGCGTGACGAGGAACAGCAGGAACACCGTGTTCCGGCCGCGCCAGCGCAACCGTGAGAACGCGTACCCGGAGAGCACGGCCACGGCGACGTTGATCGCCGTCCCGACCGCCGCGACGAACACGCCGTTGAGGATGAAGCGGGCGAACGGCAGGTAGGTGAACGCCTGCACGTAGTTGTCCCACTCGAGCGAGCGACCCCAGAGCGTCGGCGGGGTGGTGAACACCTGGTCGGCGGGCTTGAGGCTCGTCGCGACCATGTAGATGAGCGGCGAGACGAACAGGAGCGTGACGAGGCAGAGCAGGGCGTACCCGATCGCGTGCCGGACCCGCCCCGGTCGTGGCGCGGACTTCGTCCTGGCGACGGCACGCGGGTTGACCGTCCGGTTCGACGTGGTGGCAGCGACGTGCCCGCGGACCGCTTCACTCATAGTGCACCCACCGCTTCTGCCCGAGGAACTGGACGGCCGTGATCCCGAGGATGATGACGAACAGCACCCAGGCACCGGCCGAGGCCAGACCGAGCTGCTGGTTCTGGAAGCCGGTGTTGTAGATGTACTGCACGAGGGTCTCCGTCGCGGTGCCCGGCCCGCCCTTGGTGAGGACGAACGGCTGCACGAACACCTGGAACGAGGTGATCAGCGTCATCATCGTCGCGAAGAACACGGACGGCGAGATGAGCGGGAACTTGATGGCCCAGAAGGTCTGCCAGGCGTTCGCGCCGTCGAGCTGCGAGGCCTCGATCTGGTTCTCCGGCACGGCGTCGAGGGCCGCCGAGAAGATCAGCATGTTGTAGCCGAAGCCCTGCCAGACGCTCATCGCGACGATGGCGAGCATCGCCCAGTGCTCGTCGGCGAGGAAGTTCGGCGCGTGCACGCCCACGGTGGACTGCAGTGACGCGTCGATCGCTCCCCCGGGCTGGTACAGCATCCGCCACACCACGACGTTCGCGACGATCGGCGTGATGGTCGGGATGAAGAACAGGACGCGGAAGACGTGTCGGCCGGCGATCCGCGGCGTCAGCCAGGCGGCGAGCCCGAGCGACACGACGAGGTTGAGCGGCACGTAGAGCACCACGAACAGCGCCGTGTTGAGGGCGACGGTGCGGAAGACCGGGTCGGCGAAGAGCCGGGTGTAGTTCTCGATGCCGGCCCAGCTGCGCTCGCCGAGCATGGGCCAGTTCATGAAGCTGACGACGAGTGAGGCGACGATCGGGAACGCCGTGAAGACGACGAGTCCGATCGAGTGCGGTGCCGCGAACGCGGCGCCCCACCAGGAGCGGCGCCCGAGTGCGCTCGTGTCCTCGCCGTCCTTCCGCCGCGGGGTCGCGGCTCCGACCGCGACCGCGGTCGCGACCGCGGGGACGGCCGCTTCGGCCGGTGGGTCCTGGATGGTGGTCATGCGACGACCTCCTCGTCGTTCGCGCGGTCCTGAACAGGGGATGGATCGGACGGGAGGCCCGTGGCGGGGCCGCAACGGGCTTCCAGTCCGCTCATTGGTTCAGCTGGTCACTGCGTGCCGAGCTGGCCGGCGATGGAGGACATCGTCTCCTTGCCGGAGGTCTGCCCGTTCACCGCCTGCAGGGCGTACTGCGTGAACAGCTGGGAGAGCTGGTCGCTCTGCTTGTTCCCGAGGAGCGGCGAGGACTTGGCGAGCCCTGCCTTGAGCGCGGCCTCGGCGCCGTCGATGCCGGCGCTCGAGTACCACGCCGACTGGGCAGCGGTGCGGCCGGGGAAGGCTCGTCCCGCTTCGGCGAGCGACGTCAGGACCTTCTCGCTGGTCATCGTCTGGACGGCCTTGAACGCCTGCTCCGGGTACTTGCACTGCTTCGAGACACCGAAGCCGGAGCCGGCGGCGAAGGTCGACGGACCGGACGTCCCCGCGGGGAGCGTCGTGACCCCGAGGTCGAACTTCACCTTGGCCTTCTGGCTGATGAGCGACCACGGACCGTCGGTGTACATCGCGACCTTGCCGGCGGCGAAGTCGTTGCCCGGCGTCGACGCGTCCGACGACGCCTGCGTCGCGTAGCCCTTCTCCACCAGTGTCGAGAGCCAGTCGAGGCCGTCCGCGAACTTCGCGTTCGACGCGTCGAGCTCGCCGTCGGACGTGATCACCCGGCCACCGTTGTAGCCGTAGACCATCGACTCGAGGTTGAGGTCACCCACCGTCGAACCGAACATGGTGACGCCCTTCGCCTTGAGCGCGGCGCCCGCCGCCTCGAAGTCGTCGACGGTCCATCCCGGCTTCGGCTCGGCCACGCCCGCCTTCGTGAAGACGTCCTTGTTGTAGAACATCATGATGGGCCCGGTGTCGTAGGGCAGGCCGTAGAGCTTCCCGTCGACCTTCATGCCGTCGAGCGCGGTGCTGTCGAACGCGGACAGGTCGGTGCCGTCCTGCTTCGCGAGGTCGTCGAGCGGCAGCAGCGACGACGTGTAGTTCGCGGTGCGGAGCGACTGCATGCTCACGACGCACTGGGCGCCGCCCGCGCTCAACTGCGTGCTGAGCTTCGTGAAGTAGTTCTCGAACGGCGCGCCCTGGATCGTCAGGGTGATGTCGTCCTCGCTCTTCACGGTGTCGGCGACCTTCTGCCAGGCGGCCTTGTCCTCCTTCCCGGCGATCCACATGGACCAGGTCAGGGCGTCCTTCGACTGGCTTCCACCGGCACTGCTGCCGGAGGAACAGCCGGTGAGCACGAGGGCCGCGGCAGCTGCTGCCGCGAGCCCGGTGATGATGCGTCGTCGTTGCATCGGAGTCTCCACTTCGTCGTGGTGATGGGTGTGTGGGGTGGGATCAGGCGACGCGGACCGCGTCGGGGACCGTCTCGGTGTCGACGACGGCCCAGGCCGGGCCGTCCGGGAACGCGTAGGCGTCGAGGGAGTCGGCGAGCATCTCGGTGCCGGCTCCCGGAGCGGTCGGCGGCCAGTAGCGGCCGTCGTGGACGTCCACCGGGGTCACGAAGTGCTCGTGCAGGTGGTCGACGAACTCGATGCACCGGGTGTCGAGGTCGCCGGTCAGCGCGACGGCGTCGAACATCGACAGGTGCTGCACCGCCTCGCACAGGCCGACCCCGCCGGCGTGCGGGCACACCCGGACGCCGTGCTTCGCGGCGAGCAGCAGGATCGCGAGGTTCTCGTTGACCCCCGCGACCCGGGTGGCGTCGATCTGCAGCACCGACATCGACCCGGCCTGGATGAGCTGCTTCGCGATCACCCGGTTGGCCATGTGCTCGCCGGTCGCGACCGGGATCGGGGCGATGCGCCGGGCGATCTCGGCGTGCCCGAGGACGTCGTCGGGGCTCGTGGGTTCCTCGACCCAGGCGAGGTCGAACGGGCGGAGCCGTTCGATCCAGGTGACGGCCTCGTCGACGTCCCACCGCTGGTTGGCGTCGACCGCGATGCGGATGTCGGGGCCGACCGTGGCGCGGGCGATGCCCATCCGGCGGACGTCCTCGTCGAGGTCGCCGCCGACCTTGAGCTTGATCTGCTCGAAGCCCTCGTCGACGGCTTCGCGGCAGAGCCGGGCGAGCTTCTCGTCGTCGTAGCCGAGCCAGCCCGGGGTGGTCGTGTACGCCTGGTAGCCCTGCGCTTCGAGCCGAGCCCGACGGGTCGCACGGTGCGGTTCGGCGGCTCGGAACAGCTCGAGCGCCTCGTCCGGGGTGATCGCGTCGGTGAGGTACCGGAAGTCCACCAGGTCGACGAGCTCCTCGGGACTCAGGTCCGCCAGCAGCGCCCACAGCGGCTGTCCCGCGCGCTTCGCCCGGAGGTCCCAGAGCGCGTTCACCACGGCGCCGATCGCCATGTGCATGACGCCCTTCTCCGGGCCGAGCCAGCGCAGCTGCGAGTCGTGGACCATCGCGCGCCAGGTGCCGCCCATGTCGGCGAGGACCGCTTCGGCGTCGGCACCGACGACGTGCCCGCGCAGGGCGGCGATCGCGGCTTCCTGCACCTCGTTGCCGCGGCCGATCGTGAACACGAAGCCCGTGCCGACGTGTCCGTCCAGGGCGTCGGTCGTGATCTCGACGTACGCGGCGGAGTAGTCGGGCGCGGGGTTCATGGCGTCGGATCCGTCGTGCTCCCGAGAGGTCGGGAAACGGATGTCGCGCACGTGCAGACCGGTGATGCGGCTCATTCGTGTCTCCTGCCGTCCGGTCTCCGTCGACCGAACGAGGCAATCAAAACATCGGATGTCTCGCGCGTCAAGAGAACTCTTCGTCTCGTTCTGGTCTCGAACGGGGCCGAGTCGTCGGATGGCTGCGCGTCGCGTCGGCGTGGATTGCGGCGGCGTGGCCGATCCGCCAAAGCGACAGATCCCCGCCAACTGTTCGCGGAGATCTGTCGCTTTCGCGGAACCGTCGACAGCGGAGCACGCGCATCTGTCGCTTCGGCGGGGGCGACCGGACCACGGACGGGAGGCGCGGTGCGGGTCGGACCCGCGCCGCGCCTCCCGTCCGTGGTCGCGCCTCAGGCGGAGGCGAGCCGGCCCATCTCGGCCACCACGCCGCGGAGGCGGTCCGCCAGCTCGTCGCGCGAGCCGTCGGCGAAGCGGTGTGCCGACTCGATGAGCGCCGCCATGACGAGCGTCACCGCGGTCCGCGCGGAGTCCACGTCGGTGCGCTCGGCGGCGACCGTGAACACGGCGAGCCGGGCACGCGCCATCCACTGCAGCATCGCGGGCACCATCTCGGGTCGCGCCTGCACGAGTTCCTTCATGCGACGGCGGTCCGCCGGCAGTGTCACCGTCCGGGCGACGAGGTCACAGAGGTCCGACACGAGCGGGCCCTCCGCGGTCAGGAACGCCTGCCGTGCCGCCTCGGGCACCGAGCTCTCGGGGAGCCCGAGTGCCGCGTCGCCCTTCGACGGGAAGTAGTTGAAGAAGGTGCGGGGCGAGACGCCGGCATCGGCACAGATCTCCTCGACCGTGACGCCGGCCAGGCCCCGGTCGGAGACCAGCGCCAGCGCGGCCTGGTGGATCGCGTGCCGGGTCTGCTGCTTCTTGCGTTCCCGCAGGCCACTGTCGCCTGCCGGGTGCGATTCGATCGTGCTCACTGCTGCTCCTGGTGCGGGTCGGGGCCTCCCGTCTGGTGACGAGAGGCCCCGGTAGCCGGTCCTACGCGCGGTCCCGCTGCACGGGGATCGATCCGGTGACGGGCGCCGTGGGCGACCCCATCGTGTCGGCCGCCTTGACGGCCTGCACCTCGAGGTCGTCGGCGGTGCCGGCCTGGTCGGCCTGCTCCTGCAGGGCCGAGCTCTTGCGGAGCGGCGGCGCTTTGAAGAACCAGCTGAGGATGAACGCCAGCAGGATCACGGCGAAGCCGACCCAGTAGACGGTCACGGCCGACGCGTTGAAGCCGGTCATGAACGGCTTGGTCAGCGCCGGGGTCGCACCGTTGAGGTAGGACGTGTCGCTCGTCTCGCTGCTCGAGCTGCTGCCGTCGCCGGCCCCCTTGTCGATCTGCTTCGACAGTTCGGGGGCGAGCTCACCAACCCAGTACGAGCGCTGCGAGGCGTCGGACCAGTCGACCACGAGCTTGCCGTCCTGCACGCTGGCGTGCGCCTTGTCGGCTGCGGCGGTGAGGGCCTGCTGCTGCACGGCCTCCGGAGCGCCGGTCGTCGCAGCGGTGACCTGCGCGGTGGCCTGGTCGAGGCCGGACTGCACCTGCGACTTCACCGGGGTGACGATCGGGTTCCAGATCTGCTCCATGACGCCCGCGTTCGCCTTCGCCGTGGCGACGGTCGGGTTCAGAGCGGCGTCGAGCGCACCGGACAGGTTCTTCTGGTCCGCGGTGGCGTGCAGGATGTTCGCCGGCATGATCGAGAACAGGATGCTGAGCAGCACCGCCGTACCGAGCGTTCCACCGATCTGGCGGAAGAACGTGGCGGACGACGTCGCCACACCCATGTCCCGCGGCTGCACGGAGTTCTGCGAGGCGAGGGTGATGCTCTGCATGAGCTGCCCGAGGCCGAGGCCGATCAGGAACATGCCGATCATCAGGAACCAGAGCGGCTTGTCGATCGTCATGAACGTCAGGACGACGTAGCCGACCGAGACCAGGGCCGTGCCGATCACCGGGAAGATCCGGTAGCGACCGGTGCGGGCGACGATCTGCCCCGAGGCGATCGAGGCGATCATCAGACCACCGATCATCGGCAGGGTCGCGAAGCCGGACTCCGTCGGGGTCAGCCCCGTGACGATCTGCAGGTACAGCGGGATGGTCAGCATGGCGCCGAACATCGCGAAGCCGACCAGGAACCCGAGGATCGTGGCCATCGAGAAGGTGCCCGAGCGGAAGAGCTTGAGCGGGATGATCGCGTCGTCCTTCATCAGGGTCTCGATCACCAGGAAGGCGACGAGCCCGAGCGCACCGATCACGTAGCAGGCGATGGCGCCGGCCGAACCCCAACCCCAGGTGCGGCCCTGCTCGGCCGCGAGCAGGAGCGGGACGAGCGTCGCGATCACCGAGGTGGCACCCCACCAGTCGATGCGCGGCTTCGCCTTGGCGTCACCGAACTTCGGCAGGTGCAGGAAGGCGATGACCATCAGGAGGGCCGCGACGCCGATCGGCACGTTGATCAGGAAGACCCAGCGCCAGCCGGTGACACCGAGGATCGTGCTCGCGCCGGCGAACAGGCCACCGATGAGCGGGCCGATGACGGACGAGATGCCGAAGACCGCGAGGAAGTAGCCCTGGTACTTGGCGCGCTCACGCGGGGCGAGGATGTCACCCATGATCGCGAGCGGCAGCGACATCAGCGCACCGGCACCGATGCCCTGGAAGGCACGGAACGCGGCGAGCATGATCATCGAGGTCGACATCGTCGAGAGCAGCGAGCCGAGGATGAAGACCGCGATGCCGAAGATGTACAGCGGCCGGCGGCCGAAGACGTCGGAGAGCTTGCCGTAGATCGGCGTCGTGATGGTCGACGCGATCAGGTACGCGGTCGTGACCCACGCCTGCTGGTCGAGGCCGTGCAGGTCGTCGCCGATGGTGCGGATAGCGGTGCCGACGATCGTCTGGTCGAGCGACGACAGGAACATGCCGGCCATGAGGCCGTAGATGACGAGCAGGATCTGACGGTGCGACATGATCGGCTTGCCCGGCGTGCTGGCCGGGGAGTCGTGTCGTCCGCGCGACACCTCGACGGGTGCGGTGGCAGTAGACATGAGGGTCCTTCAGGGGTGCGTGGTGGTCGTCGTGCGGGCAAGGGACGCCGGAGCGTGTGTGGCGGGCCGTCGAACGGCGGGTCAACCTTGCAGACGCTGCAACTTTACATCATCAGCACGTTTGCGGCCAACGCAAACTTGCCGTCCGTGCACGTTCGTGAACGGCTTCTCAGGTAGCGTCGTCGGCCATGGGGCGAACTGCGTGGACGGACGTGCCGGCGATCCTGCGCGACCGGGTGGAGCAGACCCTCGGCGGAGCGGTGACGACCACTGAGTCCCAGACGGCCGGGTGGTCGCCGGGGAGTGCCGACCGTGTGGTCACGGCGACGGGGCGACGGGCGTTCGTCAAGACAGTCTCGCGATCGCGGAACGCCGATGCCTTCGCCCTGCACCGCCGGGAAGCCCGCGTGGTGGCGCAGCTGCCGTCGACGGTGCAGGCACCACCCCTGCTGGACGCCTTCGACGCCGCCGTGGACGGCGACGAGTGGGTCGTCCTGGTCCTCGACGACATCGAGGGCAAGCACCCCGGGGCAGCACTCGACGGCAGCGACACCGCGGCGGTGCTCGATGCACTGGACACCCTGCCGCCGGCGACCGGCGACCTCGGCACGCTCCCCCGGATCGCCGACGACCTGCGCCACGAGTTCGGCGCCTGGGACCGGATGCTCGGCGACCCGACCCTGGCCGACCGGGTGGCCGAGATCGTGCCGGCACACGTCCTCACCGCCGGACCCGCGATCGCCCGAGCCGCCGACCGAGCAGCGGCACTCGTCGACGGCAACCACCTCGTGCACGCCGACTGCCGTGCCGACAACCTGCTCGTCGACGGTTCCGGGGTCGTCTGGGTCGTGGACTGGCCGTGGGCGAGCATCGGCGCGCACTGGCTCGACCCGCTGACCTACCTGATCGACACACTCGTCCGCGGCGAGGACAGCGACGTCGAGCACCACCTCGCCACCCACCCGGTGTTCGCCGGCCTGCCCGCCGCGACGGTCGACGCCGTCCTCGCTGGTCTCGCCGGACTGTTCTTCGAGCACGCGCTGCCGCCGGCACCGCCGAACATGCCGACCATCCGCGACTTCCAACGGCGCGAGGGTGTGGCCGCGGCGGAGTGGTTGCTCCGCCGGTGGGACGCGGCGCCGCGCTGACGACGAGCAACAGGCGTCGGGTACCCCGTCTGTCCAGCAAGCGCGGCACCACGGAGCGTACGGTCCCCCGCATGACTGATGAGCACCGCACTCCGCGTCCCGAAGACGACGCCGCGCGCCTCGGTCTCGTCGTCGTCGGAGAAGCAGCGGCACTGCACTCCGGTGACGAGGCGGCACTGGACGCGAGCGAACAGAACATCCGCGACACCATCGACGAGATGGTCGACGAGCCCCTGACCCCACGCCAGGAGCAGGTCGTCGAACGACTGGCATCGGCCGGCGGGACCCTCACCGCCGGACTCAGCGGTGCGCTCGCGGCGCAGACCGGACGGAGCGTCGACGACATCCTCGAGGGCGCGGCCCGCAGCGTCGTGTGGCAGCAGCGGCTCGCCGACCAGCGCGATGCCGCCGGTGCCGCGGACCCGCGCGGCGGCGGCCAGCGCGAGGACGCCGGTGGCCAGCAGCGCGAGCGCCGGGACGAGAACGGGCGCGACGAGGACTGATCCTCGCCACGCCCGCCCCGGGTACCGCTGAGGACTACTCGGTCGGCTCCGCGACAGCGGTGGACTGCTCACGCACGACGGCCCGAGCGGCAGCCTGCCCCGTCGTCGAACTCTTGACGATGTCACTCAGGGTGAACCCGGCGGTCGTCCCGAGCAGGGCGTCGACCTCGCTGAACTGGCTCACGATGCTCTTCGACAGGGCGCCGGCGCCGTCGGAGGACACCACGGTCAGCTTGTCGATGTTGCCCATCGGCGCCGCGAGCTCGCGGGCGATGCTCGGCAGGGTCTCGATGGCCTTGACGCGCAGGACGGCCTCGGAGTGCTGTGCGAGTGCGTCGGCCTGCGCCTTCGTGGCGTCTGCCTCGGCCTGACCCTTGGCGCGGATCGCATCGGCCGCTGCCTCACCTTCGGCACGGGAGGCGTCGGCGGCGAGCTTGCGCGCCTCGGACTCGGCCTTCGCCTCGGCGGCGATCGCTTCGGCGGAGATCCGACGGGCCTCGGCCTGGGCGCGGGCCGTCTCGACCTGGGCACCGGCGGCCGCTTCGGCCTCGACGCGGGTCTTGCGCGCCTGCGCCTCGGCGACGGCGGAGACCTCGGACTCGAGCTCGGCACGGCGCAGCTCGGCACGCTTCTGCGCGGTGATCTGCTCCTGCTCGACGACGCCCTGCGCCGCACGGGCCTGGGCGAGCGGACCGGCGGCTGCGGCCTCGGCCGATGCCCGGTCGGCGTCGAGCTGCAGTGCGGCACGTCGGATCGCCAGGGTGTTCTCGGCTTCGGCGATGGCCTGGTCGGCGGTGGCACGGGCTTCTCGCGCTTCGCGGTCGGCCTGCGCCTCGGCGTTCTCCGCCTCGAGCCGGACGCGGGCGCGCTCGGCACGACCGAGGTCGCTGATGTACTCGTTGCGGTCCGAGATGCCCTTGATCTCGAAGGAGTCGACGTCGAGCCCCTGGCTGTGCAGGGCCTCCTTCGCAACGTCGAGCACCGCGACGGTGAGCTGGTCGCGGTTGCGGATGATCGTGGACACGTCGGTCGCGCCGATCGACGCACGGAGCGATCCCGACAGGACCTCGCGCGCGAAGTCGTCGATCTTCTTCTCCTGCCCGAGGAACCGCTGCGCGGCCGCCCGGATCGAGGCGTCGGTCTCGCCGACCTTGACCAGCGCGACCGCTTCGACGTCGATCGTCACGCCGCGGGAGTCCTGCGCGTTGACGTTGATGTCGATCGCCCGGGAGCTGAGCGAGAGCTTCGCGACCTTCTCGAAGAACGGTCGGACGAGGACGCCGGCGCCGAGCACGACCTTGATGCCGGACTCGACGGTCTCGGTGCCGTCGTCGTTCTTGACCTTGCGCGAGCGCTTGCCGGTGATGATGAGCGCTTCGTCGGCGCCGGCGTTGCGGTACACGACCTTCGCGTAGATCAGTGCGATCACGGCGAGGACGATGATCCCCACGATGATCAGCGGGATGGCTCCGAGCGCGAACAGGACTTCCATGACTCCCCCTCCGGACCAGGCGCCAGCCTGGATTCCGCATCTGTTGTTCCGTTGGGTCCCATCCTACGAGCCGTCGATGACGCGCGGCGGCCGGAGGAGCGAGTTTGGCAGCTTTTCCGGTCAATTTGACCTCTTTGTGACAGACTTCCCTGCCAGGAGGTCCCATGGTCCAGCGATCGTCACCCCGCCGCCGACAGCAGCTCGTGTCATTCGGTGAGAACATCCGCCGATGGCGGTCTGTCAACGGCATGTCCGCTGCGGAGTTGGCCGAACGGGCTGCGGTGACGCGCGACACGTTGCGAGCGATCGAGACCGGCACCGGTGGGCGCATCGATTCCCTCTTCGCAGTCCTCGGCGCACTCGGGATCGCAGACACCACGATCGAGGCGATCGACCCGTTCCGGAGCGAGACGGCGCGCGCTCGGATCGATGACATCCTCCGCAGCGGCGGTGCCCTGTGATTGACGAATCGGTCGAGGTCTGGACCGGCGAGTCCGCGGAACCACGTCGCGTGGGTACCTTGCGCCCTTCCTTCCAGGGCTTGCGGACGCTGGCCTCGTCGTCGTTCGAGTACGACGACGACTTCCTCCGACACGGTTGGCAGGTCTCCCCCGACCTCCCACTCCGCCCCGGTCGGACGTACACGGCCGACAGCCAGACCCTGCCCGGTGCGTTCAGCGACGCGGCTCCGGACGAGTGGGGACAGAAGCTGATCCGCGCAGACCACGCCGCGCGACGACAGCGAGACCCGTCACTTGCCGCTCGGCTCGGCGAGTTCGACTACCTCCTCGGCGTCGCGGACCACACCAGGATCGGAGCGCTCCGGTTCCGGGTGGGTGGCTCCTGGTCGTCTGCGGAGACCGGGGTCGCGAACCTCCACGACCTCGCCCGGATCCTCGCCGCTGCCGCTCGGTACGAGGACGACGAGGCAACCAACGAGGACATCGCGTACCTCGGTGACGTCGCGACCTCTCCCGGCGGCGCTCGGCCGAAGGCGAACGTCCTCACCCCGCGCGGGACGCTCGCGATCGCGAAGTTGCCGCACTCGAAGGACGGCCGCTTCGACGTCGAGCGCTGGGAAGGAGTCGCGCTCACCCTCGCGACGGATGCCGGGCTCAGGGCGCCGGTGTGGTCACTCGTGGGACCGGAGTCCGGACGTGCCGTCCTGCTCTCCGAGCGCTTCGACCGAGACGGCTCCGGGGACCGACTCGGGTACATGTCGGCGCGGACGGCGCTCGAGCTCGGCGCCCACGACGACGGGTCACGACTGACCTACGAGGACCTCACCGACGTCGTCGACCACTGGAGTTCGGCTCCCGCAGCGGACCTCCGCGAGATGTTCGGCCGGATCGCGTTGTCCGTCCTCGTGAACAACGTCGACGACCACTGGCGGAACCACGCCTTCCTCCACACGCCCACCGGGTGGCGGCTCTCGCCAGTCTTCGACGTCAACCCGAGTCGACAGCGCGGGGTGATCGACTCCCGGGCGATCTCCCCGTCGGACGACCCCAGGTCCCGCGACCTGCGGAACCTGCTCGACATCGCGGACGCCTTCCGGCTCCGGCGCCCGGACGCGGAGCAGGTGCTCCAGCGTGTCGCGGGCGCGGTGGCGGGGTGGGACCGGGTCGCGGCCGGCGTCGGGATCGGTGGGGACGAGCGGGAAGCGATGCGCGTGGCCTTCGACTCGCCCCAACTGGACTGGGCGCTGGGGCTCTAGACCAGGACGGACAGGAGGCGCGGTGCAGGATGACCTGCAGCGCGCCTCCTGTCGATGGTTGCGTCAGCGCCTACGCGCCCGCACGCCACCAGTCGTCGAACGGTGTCGCCGGCACCTGGCGCTTGTGCTCGGTCGCGCGGTACCGCGACTCGATCGCCTCGGCGACCTCGAGCGGCACGTCGTGCCCCTGCAGGTAGGCGTCGATCTCGGCGTAGGACAACCCGAGGTTCGCTTCGTCGGTCTGGCCGGGCGTCTCGTCGAGCAGGTCCGCGGTGGGGGCCTTCTCGTACAGGCGGGCGGGCGCTCCGAGGTGCTCGAGCAGCTGCCGCCCCTGGCTCTTCGACAGGCCGGTGAGCGGCGTCAGGTCGACGCCGCCGTCGCCGTACTTCGTGAAGAAGCCGGTGACCGCCTCGGCCGCGTGGTCGGTCCCGACGACGAGCAGTCCGCGCTGGCCGGCGACGGCGTACTGGGCGACCATGCGCATCCGGGCCTTGACGTTGCCCTTCACGAAGTCGCTCAGCTCGACGCCCGAGGCAGCGGTGTCGAGCATGACGCCGTCGACGCCGTGCTCGATGTTGACGGTGATGCCCGGGTCGGCTGCGATGAACTGCAGGGCGAGCTGGGCGTCGTCCTCGTCGGCCTGCACGCGGTACGGCATGCGGACGGTCGTGAACTCGGCGGGGTGGCCCTCGGCGGAGAGGGACTCGACCGCGAGCTGGGTCAGGCGCCCGGCGAGCGTGGAGTCCTGGCCGCCGCTGATCGCGAGCAGGAACCCCTTCGCGCCGGTCGTGAGCAGGTAGTCACGGAGGAACCCGACACGGCGGGCGATCTCCTGCTCCGGCTCGATGGTCGGCTGGACGTTGAGGTCCGCGGCGATGGCGGCTTGGAGTTCACGCACCACCCCAGTATCCCGCTGCACCCGCCGGAGTGCACAGCGTTCAGCGGACGGGTTCTGCGTGCACCGGCCGGATCGTGTTGTCGTGGTCGACGCCGATCGCGCAGGTGCAGACGACGCCGAGCGTCTCGGCGCTCTGCGTCAGTCGGAACCGCTCGACGTGCGGCGGGCCGACTCGACGGTCGAGCGGGTGGGTGTCGTGATCGTGCACGGTGGTCCTCACTGACTCGTGGTGGTGTGGATGTCCGGTGCGGTGGCGGTCCGAACCGCCACCGCACCGGAGGGCCCGAGGCGACCCGAACGCCGCGGCCCCGTGGAGACGCACGCCGGTACCCGCCGGCGCGCGTCGGAGTTCATGGACGCCGGCGGCGTCGCGCTCGGAGCGCAGTGCGAGTCATGGGTCCCTTTCCCGGGCGGAGGTCCGCCGCTGCTGATCCGTCCCCCAGCGGTTCGACGGGAGACCCGAACGGTCCGGTACCGGACCGAGGACGACGGCTGGTGAGGCCGTCTTCCTGTGCAAGCTACCAGCGCCACACCCCGAGGCCATACCCCCGTTCCGGGGCCGAGCCACGGGTCAGACCCTCGTTGACAGTTAGAGATCAAACAGTTAGAGTCCTGATCATGCAGGCACCGGATCTCACCACCCCGCTCGAACTCATGCGGTGGATCGGATGGGCACAACGCAAGGCGGCTGACGAGTGGGTCCGTGATCGGGACCTCACCCGCGAGCAGAGCTTCGTGCTCGGGTACCTGCAGCAGAACCCCGGGGCGATCCAACGCGACATCGCCGAGATCACCCGGACCAGCGCGGCCAGCGTCTCGAGCCTCCTGCAGGGCCTCGAGCGGCGCGGCCTCGTCGAACGACGTACCGACGCCACGAACGGTCGGACGAAGACGGTGCACGCCACCCCGGCGGGCATCGACCTCATCGCCGGCTTCACCGACGCGATGGTCGCCCTCGACGACACCCTGCTCGCACCACTCGACACGGACGAACGCGCCACCCTGCGGCACCTGCTGCAGAAGGTGACCGCGGAGCTCGCACCGCCGACGCGGTAGCGCCGCCCCGGCACCGACGTCACCGGCGCGCTCGACGCGCCACGGGCCTCCCGGCCCCACCCCCGCACGCGACGGCATCCCGTCGCGCCCTCAGCCCTGCCCACGAGGAGGCAGTCATGACCACCACCACCCCCGAGAACACCGCCGCGGCCACCAACCGCTGGTACCTCTCTGCCGCCCCGATCGCCCGGGCCCTCGTGCACCTGTGTGTGCCGATGGCCGCTGCGATGGTCGTCAGCGCCCTGTACAACGTCATCAACGCCGGCTTCATCGGCTCGCAGCATGACACGTCACTGCTCGCCGCGATCACCTTCGGCACCCCGCTGCTCGGCATCGTGATGGCCGTCGGCGGCGTGTTCGGCGTCGGTGGCAGCGCTCTGATGTCCCGCCTGCTCGGCGCCTCGGAGCACGACCCCGCCAAAGCGCGGGACATCAAGCACGTCGCCTCGTTCGCCCTCTGGGGTGCCGTCGTCACCGGCGCCGTCCTCGCCGTCGTCGGGCTCGTGTTCCTCCGCCCCCTCGTCGCCGTGCTCGGTGCCGACGCAGCAGCCGTCCCCGCCACGAGCGAGTACGTCGCCGTGATGCTCGCGTTCGTCCCGGTGCTCGCCTCGTCGTTCGCCCTCGAGCAGATCGTCCGCTCCGAGGGTGCCGCACGCCAGGCGATGATCGGCCTGGTCCTGTCGACGATCGGGAACCTGGTGTTCGACGTGCTCTTCATCCTCGTGCTGCACTGGGGGGTCGGCGGTGCAGCACTGGCCGTCGGACTCGCGAACGTCGTGTCGATCGCCTACTGGGTGACCTGGCTGCAGCGGAACAGCGAGAACGTCAGCTTCGCGCCGAAGTGGTTCACGCTCCGTGCCGACATCCTGAAGCCCGTCTTCGGCATCGGCGTCGGCGAACTGCTGCAGTCCGCCTTCCTGATCGTCACGACGCTCGTGCTCAACAACCTCGCCGCCGCATACGGCGACGACCCGCTCGCCGCCATGGGCGTCGCGGTCCGCATCGCGCAGGTGCCGGAGTTCCTGGTGATGGGCGTCACGATCGGCGTGCTGCCGCTGCTCGCCTACGCGTTCGGCAAGGGCGACGCCGCACGCCTCCGGGCCGCCCTGCGCGGAGCCGCCTTCACGGTCGGCGCGATCGTCCTCGTGTTCTCCGGCGCGGTCTTCACCTTCCGCGAGCAGGTGTTCACGATCTTCTCCGGCGACCACTCGGTCCTCGCGATCGGCCTGACGATCCTGACGGCGCAGCTCGTCGCCGCCATCGTGAACGGGTTCACGGGATTGCTCACCTCGCTGTTCCAGGCGACCGGCATGGTGCTGCCCGCGATGGTGCTGTCGCTGGCGCAGGGCGTGCTGTTCATCCCGATCGTCATCGTCGGCAACCTGTGGTTCGGACTCGCCGGGATCATCTGGGCGCTGACCGTCACCGAGGTCATCGTGTTCGTCGCTGCGGTGGTGCTGTGGCTGGCGTCGCGCGGGAAGATCGCGCGCGGCCTGGCCGCCGGCAGCGAGGAGCGGGCGGACGCCGCGCTCGAGGAGGCGCCCGCCGCGTAGCGCGGTGCGCGGCGCGCGGTGCGCGGCGCGCTCGCATGGTGAGCAGAAGAGGTCGAGTCCCGTTCCAGGACCCGACCTCTTCTGCTCACGAAACGGGGGTGAACGTGGCCAGCGTCGGACGGGAGGCCCGTGGCGGCCGGGTGGCGGGCCTCCCGTCCGGCGCGTGGCCGGGTGGCAGGCACGGCGCATGGTGCGCAGGAATGGTCGCGTGGCGCTCGGCCACCCGACCATTCCTGCTCACGAAGTGCGTCGGGTGCGGCGCAGGAGGAGCACGACGACGGCCACGGCTGCGAGGACCGTGCCGGCGCCGAGCGCGACCCAGACACCCGGGGCGATGCCCGGCGCCGAGTCGGGCGCGCCGTCGGATGCCCCGGTGGCGGTCGCGGTCGACGTCGGAGTGGGGGTGACGGCATCCGACGTCGGCGATGTCGTCGCCGGCGTCGTCGCGGACGGCGTCGTGATGGCGGCCCGGTACTCGAACCCGTACGAGCCGTCGATCGGGTGCCCGTCCGGCGACACGTACCGCCAGAGCACCGTGTAGGCGCCGTTCTCGAGGTCGACGGCCTTGCCCATCGTCATCCCGGAGACGGTCACCTCGCCCGTCGACACGTCGGTGCCGTCGGCGTCGGTGACCTGGATCCGCAGTCCGGCGTCGAGACCGGCGAGCGGTGCCTCGCTGAACGTCAGGTCGACCCGGTCGAGCGGTTCGGTGACGACCGCGCCGTCAGCGGGCGAGCTGCCGGTCAGGGCCGAGTGCGCCGAGGCCGGTTGAACCCCGACGAGCGCCAGGAGCCCTCCGACGACGATCGCGAGGGAAGCTGCCGTCGTTCGTCCTGTCCGCATGCACAGACTCTACAAGCCGTAGAGCAGCGGACCGGGACGGATCAGATCTGCTCGCCGAGGAAGTCGGCGTAGGACGGCTCGCGCCGTGCGTCACCCGTGCTGGTGGAAGCGTGGCCGGTTCCTTCGAGGCGCTCGGCCACGAGGGCTTCGAGGTCCTCCGGCGACCGGAGGCCGTGGCGGTGCCAATCGTGCTGCATCCTGGCGGTCATGACGACCAGCCCTTCGTCGAGATGATGCGCATCTCGGATTCGTCCGGATCGACCCGCTGTGCCAGACCCCACATCTGTGAGGAGCATCGTGACGACGGATCCCTGATGACCGATCCGGTACCTCCACGGTAGGGGTTGCGTCCGACGCCGTCGAGCGCGGTGCGCTTCTCGGCCGATCGCACGCCGCCGCCCGGATCGCCGTAGCGTCGGGGCATGGAGATCCTGTTCGTCCACGGCGCCCTGGTCCGCGACGGTGCCTGGTGGTGGCAGCCCACCGCCGACCTGCTGCACAGTCGCACCGGAACCCGCGGCCGCACCGGCATCCGCAGTCGAGCGGTCTCGTTGCCGTCCTGCGGCGAGGGGCCGTCGGGACACCCCGACGGTGGGCTCGCCGAGGACGCAGCCGCCCTGCGCGCCGCCCTCGACGACAGCGACGGGGCGATCGTCGTCGGGCACTCCTACGGCGGCACCGTCATCGCCGAGGCCGGACGGCACGACGCCGTCGCACACCTGCTGTACGTGTCCTCGTACCTGCCCGACGTCGGCTCCGCGCAGGCCGGCATCATGGCAGACGAGCCCGACCCCGTGTCGATCGGCCCGGCCGGTGACGGTGTCCTCGCCGTCGCCGGGTACGACGCTGCGTCCTTCGGTGCGCGCTTCCTGCAGGACGCCGACGGGAACACGCAGCGAGCGGCATGGGGGCGGGTGACCGCCCAGTCGGCGGCGGCGTTCGTGACGCCGACGACGGCAGCAGGGTGGCAGGACGTCGACTCGACCTCCCTCGTCTGCACCGAGGACCGCAGCACCACCGTGGGGCTGCAGCGCGCGCACGCGGCGCGGGCGACGCGCAGCGTCGACGTGCCGACCGGGCACCACCCGTTCATCACGCGGCCCGACCTGGTCGTCGAGCAGCTGGAGCTGCTGCTCGGAGGTGCCACGGCCTGAGTCGGCGGCAGGACGACGGACGGGAGGCGCCATGCCAGCTGGCACCGCGCCTCCCGTCCGTCGGGTCCGTGCCATCAGGGCACGTGACCGGTCGCGTGGTCTCGCTCTGGTCAGTCGGTGCCGGAGTCGAAGGCTGCGCCCTCGGACGCGAGGTCCGTCCGGCGTCCGAGCGCGTCCTCGGCGTCCGAGGCGATGACGGCGCCACCGAGGATCTCCTCGGACTCGCCCGCCTCGAGCTCGCCGACGAGCTCGGCCGTCGCACCGCCGATGAGACCGGCGGCCGCGTACTGCTCGAGCCGCGAGCGGGAGTCCGCGATGTCGAGGTTGCGCATCGTCAGCTGCCCGATGCGGTCGTCCGGACCGAAGGCGGCGTCGCCGACCCGCTCCATCGAGAGCTTGTCAGGGTGGTACGACAGCGCCGGACCCGTCGTGTCGAGGATCGTGTAGTCGTCGCCGCGACGCAGGCGCAGCGTGACCTCGCCCGTGACGGCCGACGCGACCCAGCGCTGCAGGGACTCGCGGAGCATGAGCGACTGCGGGTCGAGCCAGCGGCCCTCGTACATCAGGCGCCCGAGGCGGCGGCCCTCGTTGTGGTACGACGCCACGGTGTCCTCGTTGTGGATCGCGTTGAGCAGCCGCTCGTACGCGATGTGCAGCAGGGCCATGCCCGGTGCCTCGTAGATGCCGCGGCTCTTCGCCTCGATGATGCGGTTCTCGATCTGGTCGGACGCGCCGAGGCCGTGACGACCGCCGATCGCGTTCGCCTCGTAGACGAGAGCAACGGCGTCCGTGTACTCCTCGCCGTTGATCGCGACGGGGCGTCCGGCCTCGAAGCGGATGCTCACGATCTCGGTGGCGACCTCGACGTCGTCACGCCAGGCGGCGACGCCCATGATCGGCTCGACGATGTCCAGGCCGCTGGAGAGCTCTTCGAGGCTCTTCGCCTCGTGCGTGGCACCCCAGATGTTGGCGTCGGTCGAGTACGCCTTCTCGGTGGAGTCGCGGTACGGGAAGCCGCGGGCGACGAGCCACTCGCTCATCTCCTTGCGGCCGCCGAGCTCCTCGACGAACTCGGAGTCCAGCCACGGCTTGTAGACGCGCAGACGCGGGTTCGCCATCAGGCCGTAGCGGTAGAACCGCTCGATGTCGTTGCCCTTGTAGGTGGAGCCGTCGCCCCAGATGTCGACGCCGTCCTCCTTCATCGCACGGACGAGCATCGTGCCCGTCACCGCACGGCCGAGGGGCGTCGTGTTGAAGTACGTCTTGCCGCCGGAGCGGATGTGGAACGCGCCGGTCTGCAGGGCGACGAGGCCCTCTTCCACCAGGGCGCTCTTCGCGTCGACCAGGCGGGCGATCTCGGCACCGTACTCGTGGGCGCGGCTCGGGACGGCGTCGATGTCCGGCTCGTCGTACTGACCGATGTCGGCCGTGTACGTGCAGGGGATCGCCCCCTTCTCGCGCATCCAGGCAACGGCGCAGGAGGTGTCGAGACCCCCTGAGAACGCGATGCCGACTCGTTCGCCGACGGGGAGACTGCTCAGGACCTTGGACACGGGGTCAATCGTACGGGGAGTCCAAGCGGTACAACGACTGGTGCCCCTGGCAGGCGCTGCAGGGACTCGAACCCCGTCGACCTGCTGGTGCCCCTGGAGGGACTCGAACCCCCAACCGTTTCCTTAGGACGGAACTGCTCTTCCATTGAGCTACAGAGGCTGGCCCGTCCACTCTAGCGGCGGAACGGCTCCAGGAAGGTCGTCAGCTCGTCGACGTACAGCGCCGGTTGCTCGAACGGCGCGAAGTGCCCGCCGCGCGGCATCATCCGGTACGACACCAGGTTCGTCGTCCGCTCCAGCCACGCCCGCGGCGGCTCCACCAGGTCGCCGGGGAACAGCGAGAACCCGGAGGGCACCTCGACCCGTCGGGCCGACTGCTCCGGCGGGATCGCGGCGTTCGCGTGGTACATCCGCATCGCGGAACCGATCGTGCCGGTGGCCCAGTACTCGGTCAGGAGCGCGAGCACCTCGTCCTGCGTGTACACGGACCACAGGTCGCCGTCGCAGTCGCTCCACGACCGCAGCTTCTCGACGATCCACGCGGCGAGCCCGGCGGGTGAGTCGTTCAGGCCGACCGCGACGGTCTGCGGCTTGGTGCGGTGCATCATCGCGTAGGCACCCTCGGCGTCGCGCCACCGGGCGGTCGCCCTGACGAACCCGCGTTCCTCCGGCGACAACGTGTCGAGGTCGATGCCGGGCCAGGCGAGCCCGCCGTCGATGCGGTGCACGGCGACGACCCGGTCGGCGTGGTCGAGCGCGAGGTAGCGGGCGACGTGCGTGCCGATGTCCCCGCCCGCGACCGCGAAGCGTTCGTAGCCGAGCTCGGTCATGAGCTCGGCCCACATGCCGCCGACCGCGCGGGCGTCGATCGGCTGCGGCGGCGCGTCGGAGAAGCCGTACCCGGGCATGTCCGGCACGATCACGTCGAAGCCGGCCTCGACGAGCATCGGCAGGACCTTGCGGTACCGCCATCCGGAGTCCGGCCAGCCGTGGGCGAGCAGGAGCGGCAACGCGTCGGGCGTGCCCGCTCGGGCGTGCAGCACGTGGATCCCGGTGCTGTCGATCGTCAGCCGTCGGCTGGGCAGTGCGGCGAGCGCCGCTCGGTGCGCGTCGAAGTCGAAGCCGTCGGCCCAGTACTCGATGAGCGACCGGAGCTCGTCGACGTCCGCCCCGAGCGACCATCCGGCGCCGGCGGGTGCGTCCGGCCAGCGCGTGGCCCGCAGTCGCGCGCGGAGGTCCTCGATGGTCGCGTCGTCGATCTGCGGTGTCTCGCCCATGCCCGCGACGCTACTCAGCGGGACCGACACGTGGACGGCGGTCACCGCACCCGAGCCCGCGTCAGCAGCAGTCGCAGGCGTCGGCCGTGCGCTCGCCGGTCAGGGCGGCGACCGGCTGTTTGCAGGCATCGCCCCGCCAGGCCTCGAGCCCCTCGCGCACCGCGAACACGACGACCACCAGGCCGGCCACCGGATCAGCCCACGACCAGCCGAACAGCGTGTTGAGGAGCAGCCCGACCAGCACCGCGGCGGAGAGGTAGCTGCACACCAGGGTCTGCTTGGAGTCCGCGATCGCCGACGCCGAACCGAGTTCCTTCCCGGTGCGCCGTTCGAGCAGGCTGAGGAACGGCATCACGGCCAGGCTCACCGCCGCCAGCACGATCCCGACGGTGCTGTGCTCCGGCTCGCGCACCCCGGTCAGGGTCAGCACCGCGTCGACGCTGACGTACAGCGCCAGTGCGAAGAACGACACCGCGATGACCTTGAGCGCGACGCGCTCCCGCGCCTCGGGGTCCGGCCCGGCGAACTGCCACGCGACCGCCGCGGCGGACAGGACCTCGACGACGGAGTCGAGGCCGAAGCCGATCAGGGCGGTCGACGACGCCACCGAACCGGCTGCGATCGCGATGACGGCCTCGATGACGTTGTACGTGATCGTCGCGGCGACGATCCACCGGATCCGTCGCTGCAGCACCCGTCGACGATCGGGCACGACCGGAGCCATCAACCCGGTCATGCGCCGGGTCCGCAGCAGAGCGGGACGTCGCACTCCTCGTCGGTGCACGCTTCCCCGTCGTCGACGGCGAGCACGACCTCGAGGAGCGAGCGGATCGCGGCCCCGAGGTGCGGGTCGGCGATCTCGTACCGGGTGGAGCGACCCTCGGGCACCGCGACGACGATGCCGCATCCGCGCAGGCAGGCGAGGTGGTTCGAGACGTTCGACCGGGTGAGCCCCAGGTCGGTCGCGAGCCGACCCGGGTAGACCGGCGCTTCGAGCATCTCGAGCAGGATCCGGGAGCGCGTCCGGTCCGCCATCGCCCGGCCGAGCCGGTGCATGACGTCGAGCCGCGGGGCTATGGTCAGCATTCGCTGACCATACAGCGTTCGCTGACTTGTTGCGAGCGAACGGCGGACGGGAGGCCCGTGGCGGGCCCGCCACGTGCCTCCCGTCCGCTACGCGGCGACCAGGTACTCGTCCCACTCCGCCTGCGGACGCTCGATACCGCGCACGACCCACGACGAGCCGTGCGGGATCTTCGGACGGAAACGCAGCCGCCACCCCATCTCCTGCGGGGTGCGGTCACCCTTCTCGTTGTTGCACGCCAGGCAGCAGGCCACGAGGTTCTCCCACGAGTCCTGCCCACCACGCGACTTCGGCTGCACGTGGTCGATCGTCGTCGCGTGCCGGTCGCAGTACGCGCACCGGTTGGCGTCGCGGCGCAGGACTCCGCGGCGCGACACCGGCACGAGTCTCGAGTGCGGGATGCGCACGTACCGGGTGAGGATGATGACGGACGGCCGATCGAAGCTCGAGGTCGACCCGGTCACCGGGTGTTCGAGGTCGGCTGCGACGACGGAGGCCTTCTGGTTCATGACCAGCACGAGGGCTCGTCGGAACGAGATCACCGCGAGGGGCTCGTAACCGGCGTTGAGGACGAGAGTGCGCATTGGTTCCCTTCCGACGTGCCTGGACGGCTTCCAGGCGCTGCGGGTGCGTCGGACCGGGGTCCTTCGCAGGTGACCGTCGCTCGCGCACACGTCCCCTGAACCACGAAGAGCACCACCCGGATGGGCAGTGCTCTGGTCATGCAGGGGCGTGCTCGTGCACGCAGGCGGTGGTCGACCGTATGTCGATGCGCGCGCGCCGACCCATGGTGCGGGTCGTGCGGAACAACGACATGGGGTCTCCCTGCTCGGGGCCTTGCGGACCGGTGCAGCGCCAGGCTACGTCAGAAACCGGCCCGGCACGAGGGTGCACGGGCCGGTTTCGGCGATGTTCACGGGTTCGATGCCCCGCGGTCGGGTCTGATGCCTCAGATGCCGAAGCGGACGATGTGGTAGTCGCTGGTCCAGATCGGACGGATCGACACAGAGCCGCCGGGCTTCGGGGCGTCCATGATCATGCCGTTGCCCATGTAGAAGCCGTCGTGCGCCTCGTTGTTGAAGATGACGACGTCGCCGGGCTGCGCCTCGGACTCGGGGATCGTGGTGCCGGCCTGGTCTTGCAGCGGCACGGAGTGCGCGAGGTTGATGCCGTACTGGGCGTAGACGAACATGACGTAGCCCGAGCAGTCGAAGCCGGACGGGTCGGCGCCGCCGAAGACGTACGGGGTGCCGATGTACTGCTTGGCGGTGGCGACCACGGCCGGCAGCGAGAACGGGGTGTCCGCGGCACTGGAGCTGGCCACGTAGTCGGCGGCGGACGGGCCGGTGTACGAGGCGTACTGCTCGGCGGTCTGGGCACGCGCCGCCTGCGTGGCCGATGCTGCCTGCTCGGCCTGCTCAGCGGCTGCCTCGGTCGCTTCGGCCTGGTCGGCTGCAGCCTGCTTGGCCGCTGCACGTGCGTCGAGCGTCGCGGTCGACGTGGCGCCGTAGCCGTCGCGGCTCGTGCCGGCCAGTGCGACGGCGTCGGACACCGAGAACTCCTGGCTCTGCGTCGCACGGACCTGACGCTGCGCGTTCGCAGCCTCGGTGCCGGTGGAGGTCTGCGCGGCGAAGGCCGGCGCGACCGCCACGGTGCCGAACATGCCGGCGGCGACCGTCAGGACGATGGGGGCGAGGAACTTGCGCTTGCGCGACGACGAGCTCGCCTTGGCAGCGGTCGCGGTGGCTGCGGCCTGTGCGGCACGACGGCCACCGGGGAGCGGGGCGGAGCGGACCGGGACGACCTTGCGGGTCGGGCGCGCGTCGGCCTGGCGGACGGACCGCCGGGTGAGCGGTGCGTCGGTGGCGTTCTCGGTGTTCGTCGGGTTGGCGGGCGTCTGGTCGTCCGCGGCGGAACCGGTCTGCGTCAAGGGTGTGGTCTCCGGCGTCTCGTCATCACGCTGCCGTGGGTGTCCGGCGACGTGCAACCCCATCCGTTCGTCATCGTTTCCGATCGAGGCAGGAGACGGGTTCGAGACGTCCTGCCACGGGTCTCCGGCTCAGGCGCAGCGCGGGGACTCGACGAGTGTACGGGGCCGTCGTTACCTTGTCGAGATGAAACGGGCCGTTTGTAACGAAACGGTAAAGAAGCCCTGGTCAGGGCCCTGAAATCAGTCCCGCTCGATGTACACGTGCTGCGCGACCTCGACGGGGAGCTCGATGCCCGAGTCCTCACCCTCGACGCGGACGGCGACGTAGGCCCCGGCGCGCTGCACGCTCGCCAGACGACCGGGCATGACGCCGGCCGTGCGGAGCTGGTGCAGGAGCTCGGGCTCGAACTGCACGGGCTCGCCCAGACGACGGATCACACCGGTCGCGACGGCGTCGGTGCCCTCGGTCGCGGCGACGATGTTCTGCACGCCGTCGAGGAACCCCGCGGCCGCGGGGCCGCCGATCTCGGCCAGGCCGGGGATCGGGTTGCCGTAGGGCGACTCGGTCGGGTTGCCGAGCATCTCGAGCAGGCGGACCTCGACCTGCTCGCTCATGACGTGTTCCCACCGGCAGGCCTCGTCGTGGACGAACGCCCAGTCGAGTCCGATGACGTCGGCCAGCAGGCGCTCCGCCAGACGGTGCTTGCGCATGACGTGGGTGGCCCGGGAGCGCCCTTCGTCGGTGAGCTCGAGGTGGCGGTCGCCGGAGACGACGACCAGGCCGTCGCGCTCCATGCGGGCGATGGTCTGCGAGACCGTCGGGCCCGAGTGGCCGAGGCGCTCCGAGATGCGAGCGCGCAGCGGAACGATCGCCTCCTCCTCCAAGTCGAGGATGGTGCGAAGGTACATCTCCGTGGTGTCGACGAGATCGGTCACGGTCCGCCTCTCATGTCTGGGCCCAGCGGCCACCACCCTACTTGTTCGGACCGACGAACTCCGACCGACACTTGCACGGGGCAAGAAGAGGGCCGTGGCCACAGCGCTCCAGGCCTCCCCGTCCGGCCGGTACAGGCGCACCAGCACTGGGATCGCGCTCGGTAGGATCGGTGCATGGCAGACATCGTCATCCCCGCCGAACTCCTCCCCACCGACGGCCGCTTCGGCTGCGGACCGTCCAAGATCCGCGGCGCGCAGCTCGAGTCCCTCGTGACGCGCGGGGCCACGATCCTCGGCACGTCCCACCGCCAGAAGCCCGTGAAGGACCTGGTCGGCAGCGTCCGCTCCGGGCTCGCCGACCTGTTCCAGCTCCCCGAGGGCTACGAGGTCGTCCTCGGCAACGGCGGCTCGACCGCGTTCTGGGACGCCGCCGCGTTCGGCCTCATCGAGCGTCGCGCAGAGAACCTGTCCTTCGGCGAGTTCGGGTCGAAGTTCGCCAAGGCCGCCAGCGCCCCGTGGCTCGAGGCACCGCACGTCGTCGAGGCCCCCGGCGGATCGCTCGCCGCGCTCGAGCCCGTCGACGGCGTCGACGTCTACGCCTACCCGCACAACGAGACCTCGACCGGTGTCATGGCCCCGGTCGTCCGCGCCGCCGGTGACGCCGGAGCACTGACCGTCGTCGACGCCACGAGCGCCGCCGGTGGTGCCGCGTTCGACGTGGACGCCACCGACGTCTACTACTTCGCCCCGCAGAAGAACTTCGCCTCCGACGGCGGCCTGTGGCTCGCGCTGTTCTCCCCCGCCGCGATCGAGCGCGTCGAGCGCATCGCAGCGAGCGGTCGGTACATCCCCGAGTTCCTGTCGCTCAAGAACGCCGTCGACAACTCGCGCCTGAACCAGACGCTGAACACCCCGGCGATCTCGACGCTGCTGCTGCTCGACGACCAGGTCCGGTGGATCAACGAGTCGGGCGGCCTGGCCTGGGCGGACACCCGCACGAAGACCTCGTCGTCCACGCTGTACGACTGGGCCGAGTCGGTCGACTACGCGACGCCGTTCGTGACCGACCCCGCAGCCCGCTCGCAGGTCGTCGCCACGATCGACCTCGACGACTCGATCGACGCCAAGGCCGTCGCCGCGACCCTGCGCGCGAACGGCATCGTCGACACCGAGCCGTACCGGAAGCTCGGGCGCAACCAGCTGCGCGTCGCGACGTTCACCGCGATCGACCCGGACGACGTCGCGAAGCTCGTGCAGGCGATCGACTTCACGGTCGACGCCCTGCGCTGACCCGTCCGTCGCGCGGGCCAGCGCCGGCGACGAACACCACGGAAACGACGAAGCACCACGGGATCCCGTGGTGCTTCGTCGTTGTTCGGGTGCGTGTCAGGAGCGGTGGAAGTCCGGGTCGACCTCACCGGCATCGAGCTGGGCGCCGTCGAGGTCGGCGTCCGGGTCGACGGGCTGCACGCGCTGTGCGCGACGACGGCGAGGGGGCTGCGGGGCGTCGTCGACGTCCTCGTCAGCGGTGTCGGCGAGCGCGTCGACGTCCACACCATCGATGTCGTCGTCGTCCGGTTCGTCGAGGTCGTCCTCGTCCGCTTCGAACTCGGCGTCCTCGTCGTCCTCGTCGTCATCCGACTCGTCGTCGGCTTCGTCGTCGTCCGAGTCGTCGTAGTCGGCGTCCTCGTCGTCGTCCGAGTCGTCATCCGACTCGTCATCGAAGTCCTCGTCGTCCTCGTCGTCCGACTCGTCGTCGTCGCCCTCGTCGTCGGACCCCTCGTCCGACTCGTGGTCCTGCGCCGCCCGGTACTCGGCCAGTCGCTCGGACCACGGCACCCACTCCGGCGCGACGAGCGAGCCGTCGCCGGGCATCAGCTCGACCTCGAGCACGGTGGGGTCCTCGTCGCCGACCTTCGCGACGCTGACGGTCCAGCGCCAGCCGGGGTAGCCCGGCATGCGGTTCGCGAACAGGACGGAGACGACGCCGTCGCCCTCATCCACGGTGCCGACGGGCGCGCCGATGCTCGACTCGGGGGTCACCTCGAGCAGCGCGGTCCGCGCCAGGTCGGTGTAGTCCACAGGTACTGCGTCGCTGTCTGTCATGGCGTCACGCCTCCAACTGGTCTGCGACATGCCGCAGGATGGCGGCGAGTCGATCGCCGTTCTTCGGGTAGCGGCCGTGGCGGAGGTCTCCGCTGATCCGGTCGAGTTCCTTCACCAGGTCCTCGACGATCACGGCCATGTCGTCTGCGGAGCGACGGGTCATCCGGGACAACGACGGCTGCGGGTCGAGGAGCCGCACGGACAACGCCTGCGACCCCTTCTTCCCCTGCACGACGCCGTACTCGAGCCGGGATCCCGCCTTCACGGTCACGACGCCGTCGGGCAGCGAGGACGCGTGCAGGAACACCTGGTCGCCGTCGTCTCCGGTGATGAAGCCGAAGCCCTTGTCGTCGTCGTAGAACTTGACCTTGCCGGTGGGCATGCGTGGACTCCTCGAGGTCGTGGTACGGCCGTGGTGCGTCGGATATCCTGGGTCGATGGCCAATCCGACCCGATCAACCGGGAACCCGCAGGATTCCGCAGAACCCCCGGTGACGTTCAATCGTACCGAACGCGCTCTGGCGTTCATGATCGGTGGGATCATCATCCTCGGCCTGCTCTGCTTCGTCGCGATGATCATCATGTGGCTCACCGCTCCGGCCGCCCGGGGCACGATGCCGTGGCCGGTGGTCATGGCCATACCGCTCTACGGCTTCCCGATCGCCATGGTCCTGGTCTTCGCCCTCCTCGGCATCACCTGGACGCGCCGCGCACGAGCCAACCGGACGGCTCGCTGACGTCCGCCCCGGACGCTGGCACCGGACGATGACGACCACCGCCGACCTGGCCGCCCGACTCCGGGCGTTGCCGGACGACTCCCTCGAACGACTCGTCGCTGCGCGGAGCCTGCCCCCGGCCGCCCTCGGCGAGACCGGTCCGCAACGGATCACCGACTTCTTCGACCTGGCCGAGGCGCTCCGCACCGACGACGCGGTCGACGCCGCCGTCGAGCACCTGCCCCGCGCCACGATCCTGGCGCTCCGCGACGGCGGTGACGCCGACCGCCTCGGTCCGGCGATCACGCTCGGCCTGGCGGACGAGGACGGCGCCGTCGACGACGCGGTCGCCGCACGCGTGGCCGCCCACCCCGACCTCGTGGCACTGCGATCGACGGGAGGCCCGGATCGCCCCGACCGCGCCGCCCACGCCGACGACGTGGCCGGCCAGGACCGCGCGCGCACCACCGGCGCGGAGCAGGCGTTCTCGAGCATGACCGTGCTCGCCGAGCTGCTGCGTGCGGTGGACGCCGGCACCGTCCGCGAACTCGTCAAGGGCGGCATCGGCACGCCGCTCGCGAAGACCCTGGCCGAGCGCATCGGCACCGACGCCGACGTCGTGCCCGGCCGCCTCGCACTGCTCGACCGGGTCGGGTTCGCCGACCCGGGCTCCGGCCGGTGGACGGTCACCGACGCCGGACAGGACTGGCTCGTCGCCGGCTGGCCGGACCGCTGGGCGACGCTCGTGTCGGCCTGGGCGGACACCCTCGGCCCCGCGGTGCACGAGGTCCTCGCACTCGCCGACGACGACCTGCGCGACCTCGTGGCACTCGGCCGCTGGGCGTACCCGGCGGGCTCCCGCTGGCTCGACGCCGTGCTGCTCGAGGCGGCCGGCACCGCCGCGTCGCTCGGACTCGCGGTCGACGGCATCGTCACGAGCACCGGCCGCGCGTTGCTGGACGGTGACGCCAGGCCCGCAGCGGACGACCTGCCCGGCACCGTCAGCCAGGTGTACCTGCAGCACGACCTGACGGTGATCGCCCCCGGGCCCCTCGCCCCGGTCGACGACGCCGCCCTGCGCACGGTCGCCGTGCTCGAGGCACCCGGTCTGGCCGCCCGCTACCGCATCTCCGAGGACACCCTGCGCACGGCGTTCCGTGCCGGGCACTCCCGCGACGACGTCCTGGCGCTGCTCACCCGACTGTCGTCGACCGGCGTCCCGCAGCCCCTCGCCTACCTGGTCGACCAGGTCGCCGGACGCGACGGCAGCATCGTCGTCGACCGCGGCGAGGGCGGGGTCGGCACCGTCGTCCGCGGCACCGCGGACCAGCTCGACCTGATCGGTGTCGACGCCGAACTCCGGCAGATGGCGTGGGAGCGCAGCGACCTGACGACGCTCACCACCCGCTACCCGGCGCACGTCGTGCACACCGCGCTCGAGGACCAGCGCTACCCGGCCGTGCTCGCGACCGGCGCCCGCCCCGAGACGCACCACGGGCCTCCCGGTCGGCGCAGCCCCACCGGACGCTCGCCGGAGCAGGCGGCGCACGCACTCGTGGAACGGCTCCGCCTGACCACCCAGCGTGGCGATGCGGAACCCGAGCAGGAGTGGCTCGGGCGGCAGATCGACCTGGCCGTGCGCGGTCGCACACCGATCCGGCTGACGGTGCGGATGCCGGACGGCTCCGAACGGCCGTTCTCGATCATCCCGACCTCGGTCGCCGCCGGACGCGTCCGAGGGCGCGACACCAGCGTCGACGTCGAGCGCACGCTGCCGCTGTCGCTCGTCGTGGCGGTCGAGAGCGACGCCTGAGGTGCACGGTCACCCGAACGCAGGTGACGACGGCTAGGCTGGCAGGTCATGAACGGACCGCTGATCGTGCAGAGCGACCGCACCGTGCTCCTCGAGGTCGCACACCCCGACGCCGAGGACGCACGCCACGAGCTCGCGGCCTTCGCCGAACTCGAACGCGCCCCCGAGCACGTGCACACCTACCGCATCACCCGCCTCGGCCTGTGGAACGCACGGGCCGCCGGACACGACGCCGAGGCGATGATCGCCACCCTCGAGCGCTTCGCCAAGTTCCCGGTACCGCAGAGCGTCACCGTGGACATCCGCGACACGGTGTCCCGCTACGGCCGACTCGTCATCCGGCGTGAGGAACGCGAGGACGCCCCGGTCATCGCGAACTCCCCCACCGAGGAACTCGAGCGCCTGCCCGTCCTGCTCCTGACCGCCGAGGACCCGTCCGTACTGGCCGAGGTCATCCGGTCGAAGCGGATCAAGCCACTGCTCGGCGACATGCGGACGCCTTCCGAGGTCGAGCTGCAGCCGTGGGCACGCGGGCAGATCAAGCAGGAACTCGTGAAGCTCGGCTGGCCGGCCGAGGACCTGGCGGGCTACACCCCCGGGCAGCCGCACCCGATCGACCTCGACACGGCCGAGTGGCACATGCGCCCGTACCAGGAGCAGGCCGTCGACACCTTCTTCGCGCAGGGGTCCGGAGTCGTCGTGCTGCCCTGTGGCGCCGGCAAGACCCTGGTCGGTGCCGGGGCGATGGCGACCGTCAAGGCGACCACGCTCATCCTCGTGACGAACACCGTGTCCGCACGGCAGTGGCGCAGCGAGCTCCTCAAGCGCACGACCCTGAAGGCCGAGGACATCGGCGAGTACTCGGGCAGCGTCAAGGAGATCCGGCCGGTCACGATCGCGACCTACCAGATCCTGACCGCCCGTCGGAAGGGCGAGTACACGCACCTGTCCCTGCTCGACGCCCTCGACTGGGGCCTCATCGTCTACGACGAGGTCCACCTGCTGCCGGCCCCGGTGTTCAAGCTGACCGCCGACCTGCAGGCCCGCCGACGCCTGGGCCTGACCGCGACGCTCGTGCGCGAGGACGGCCGCGAGGGCGACGTGTTCTCGCTCATCGGCCCGAAGCGCTACGACGCCCCGTGGAAGGAGATCGAGGCCCAGGGCTACATCTCCCCGGCCGAGTGCTACGAGGTGCGCATCGACCTGCCGCACCAGGAACGCCTGGAGTACGCGGCCTCGAGCGACGACGAACGGTACCGGCTCGCTGCCACCTCGCCCGCGAAGACCCCGGTCGTCCGCGAGCTCATCGAGAAGCACCGCGGCGAGCAGATCCTGGTGATCGGGCAGTACATCGACCAGCTCGACGCACTGGCCTCGTCCCTCGACGCCGCCGAGATCACGGGTGCGACGCCCGTCGACGAGCGCGAGCGGCTGTACGACGCGTTCCGAGCCGGCGAGGTGGACGTGCTCGTCGTGTCGAAGGTCGCGAACTTCTCCATCGACCTGCCCGACGCCACCGTCGCGATCCAGGTCTCCGGGTCGTTCGGGTCACGGCAAGAAGAAGCGCAGCGCCTCGGTCGACTGCTCCGCCCGAACAAGGACGGCCTGCCCGCGTCGTTCTACACGCTCGTGGCGCGGGACACCGTCGACCAGGACTTCGCGCAGAACCGGCAGCGGTTCCTCGCCGAGCAGGGGTACTCCTACACGATCCTGGATGCCGACCAGGTCCAGGCGCCCGTGGGCTGACGTACGCACCGCTCTCAGGAAACCATTAGGGAACGGTCAGAAGATAGGACCATGAGCGATGGCCCCAAGATCCTGATCGTCGACGACGAGCCGAACATCCGCGACCTCCTGACGACCTCGTTGCGCTTCGCCGGGTTCGCCGTGCGTGCCGTCGGCAACGGCGCACAGGCGATCTCGGCCGTGCTCGAGGAAGAACCCGACCTGATCATCCTCGACGTGATGCTCCCCGACATGAACGGCTTCGGCGTCACCAAGCGCCTGCGGTCGTCCGGGTACACCTCGCCGATCCTGTTCCTCACCGCGAAGGACGACACCGAGGACAAGATCACCGGCCTCACCGTCGGCGGCGACGACTACGTCACCAAGCCGTTCTCGCTCGACGAGATCGTCGCTCGCATCAAGGCCATCCTCCGTCGCACCATGAACGACGAGGAAGACGCGATCATCCGCGCCGGCGAGCTCACCATGGACCAGGACACGCACGAGGTCACGATCGGTGACGCGCAGATCGAGCTCTCCCCCACCGAGTTCAAGCTGCTCCGCTACCTGATGCTCAACCCGAACCGCGTGCTGTCGAAGGCGCAGATCCTCGACCACGTCTGGGAGTACGACTTCAACGGCGACGCCGGCATCGTCGAGAGCTACATCTCGTACCTGCGTCGCAAGCTCGACCAGTACTCGGCCGAGCCGATCATCCAGACCAAGCGCGGCTTCGGGTACATGCTCAAGGCGTCCAAGGCCTCGTAGCCCGTTTCGTTCTTCACGGCGGTCGTCCGGTTTCACCGGGCGGCCGCTGTCTATCGTTGGGGCAGCATGCACACGCGAATGAGCCGCTGGTGGGACGGGATCTCCCTGCGCACCAAGATCACCGGGATCACGGTACTCCTGGTGGCGCTCGGCCTGCTTGTGGCCGGACTCGGCACGATGACCGTCCTGTCGACGTACCTGATGGCGCAGCTCGACAACAACGTCAAGGGCACCACGGAGCAGCTCGAGGGCCAGAACATCAGCGACGGCGAGCAGTACTGCAAGCTGTCGGTCGTGCTGTCGCAGAGCGCCTACGTGGCCGCGTACGACGCCGACGGCGACCAGATCTGCCAGACGAAGGCATCGAGCCGCCCGGACATCCGCGAACTGGACTTCTCCGCAGCGGCGCAGAACGGTGCGCGCTTCTCGCTCTACGACAGCCAGCACAACCACGAGTGGCGTGCCCAGGTCATCCCGGCCTCACTGCAGAACCAGACGAGCGGCTCCACCGAGACGGGCTTCGTGCTCGTCGCGGTGTCGAGCGCCGACACCGACCAGACCATCGCCCGGTTCACCGTCATCTTCCTCGGCTTCGGCATCTCGGTGATCCTGCTCGGCGCCATGCTCACACGGCTGCTCGTCACCGCCACGTTCGACCCGTTGCGCGACGTCGAGGACACCGCCGCACGCTTCGCCGCCGGTGACTTCAACCAGCGCCTCGAGGCCGACACGCCGAACACCGAGGTCGGGCGACTGAACCGCTCCCTGAACGTCATGCTCGAGCGCATCGACACCGCGTTCGAGGACCGCCAGCGCACCATCGACCAGATGCGGCGGTTCGTCGGCGACGCCTCGCACGAACTCCGCACCCCGCTGGTGTCCCTGCGCGGGTACGCCGAGCTGTACCGGATGGGCGCCCTGCGCAAGGAAGAAGACGTCGCCCAGGCGATGGAGCGCATCGAGAAAGAGGCGAAGCGGATGGGCCTGCTCGTGCAGGACCTGCTCCAGCTCGCCCGCATCGACGAGTCCAAGCCGCTCGAGCTCGGCCCGGTCGACCTCGTCGCGATCGCCCGTGACTCGGCGCTCGACACCATGGCGTCCAACCCGGATCGCGAGATCCAGGTCCTGGTCGAGGACGCCATGACGGGCGAGAGCGTCCCCCAGGCAGTGCGGCCGCCCGCGTCGTCGTCCTCGCTCTCGTCGGGGTCGTCGGACTCGTCGGGCTCCTTGTCCGACACGGGCGAGGTCCCCCCGGCATCGCCCACGTCGGCGAACACCACGGGTCCCATCGCGTTCTCGCGGCAGACGATCGCGCGACTGCGTGCTCGGCGGACCCGGGCGATGGACATCGAAGCCGGTGCCGCCCCCACCGACGAGACGACGCCGCTGCCGACGGTCGTCATGCCCCAGCGTCCCCCGATCGTGCTGGCGGAGGAGAACAAGATCCGCCAGATCGTCACGAACCTGATGGGCAACGCCATGCGGTTCACCGAGCACGACGACCCGATCGAGATCGGCGTCGGGGTGGACGACGACCGCGGCATGGCCCACATCGACGTCATCGACCACGGTGAGGGGATCCCGGCGCAGCTGCGCGACAAGATCTTCCAGCGGTTCTGGCGTGCCGACACCTCGCGTGCGCGGGACACCGGTGGTTCGGGCCTCGGGCTCGCGATCGTGTCGGGCATCGTCGCGGCGCACCACGGCTCGGTCGAGGTCTTCGACACCGAGGGCGGCGGCGCGACCTTCCGCGTCTGGCTGCCCTTGCTCCCCCGCGACTACGCCGCCTGACGCGGGCGCTTGCCGACTGGTCACGAACCGTCGCCCCGCAACTGTCCGTGCGACGAGCCCTGACCAACTCGACGTGCACCCGACAGCACGTTGCGACCACTCTGTGGCGCCGGACTGCCGGGAGTTCACGTCCGGCGGAGACGGATCGTGACCGTCCGCGCCTCGAAGGCCTGGCGAAGCCGCTCCAACAGCACCGCTGGCCGCCCCGCGTCGGCAGCCGTCGCGTGGATGATGAGCCAGTCGTTCACCACGAATCCGTTGTCGCGTCGCTGGTCGTGACGGAACGCGTCGCGCTCCCGGTGGTGGTCGCCGTCGTACTCGAGACCGATCCGGAGCGCCGGCCAGACGAGGTCGACGCGACCAAGGAACAGCCCGCTCGGGTCGTGCACGTCCAGGTTGAGTTCCGGCTCCGGGAACCCTGCGTCCTCGACAGCGAGCCGGAGCCAGGTCTCCATCGCGGACTCTGCCCCCACGCGGATCCGGTCAAGCGCGCTCCGCGCCCGGCGGACGTAGCGGCTGCCCGGCAACACCGCCGCCCGGAGGTCGTCGATCGTCGCCAATCCGGATCGGCCGACCAGGTGATCACCGACCGCAACGAGCGCGGGGACGTCGAGACTCGCAGCACACTCGAACCACATCGCGGACGGGGCACTGACCCGGTGGCCCCTGTGCTCCACCACCTCGGGCTCTGCCCGTCGGTGCCCGACGACGTTCGGACGGCGCATCCGCACCCCGTTCTCAACCGTCGTCACGTGGACGGCCGTCTCGGACCGCATCGACGCGGGAAGCGGCGCACCCCAGAGCCGAGCGGCCGTGGTGTGGCTGAAGTACTGATCAGGGCGCATCACCTGCGCGACGGCCTCGAAGAAGTCCGCCGACCCTGCCGGCGCGCGAACACCTCGGACCGGCGCGACGAGGTCACTCCGGCGGAGCCGCTCGGGATGCACACCCTTCCCCACGGCCTCGGCCACCGTGAAGGTGCGGACTTCGAGGGCTCGGGGCAGGCGGCGCGGCGTCGGCATCTGGCCAGCTTGAGCCGCTGGAAGGGGACGTGAGGCACGGGCGGACCGGACTGTGGAAGAGGAGGCGAGCCGGGCCTCCTGTGCAGGACTGGGCGCCGCCCGAGCCGGCACGCGTGTCCACCAACGGCCAGAACACCCCGTTCGCACGTCGGCGACCGGTCGACTGCTGTCGGTACGCGCTCGCGCTGCCGACGTCTGGTGACCGCTCGGCGAACCTGAGCGGCGCGCCCCGCAAGCCTTCCCCGCACGCGGAAGGGCCCCGCACGCGCAGCGTGCGGGGCCCTTCGAACAGGACTCCTTAGAAGTCCATGCCACCAGTCGGGTCGCCGGCCGGAGCGGCCGCGGCACGCTCGGGCTTGTCGGCGACGACGACCTCGGTCGTCAGGAACAGACCAGCGATCGACGCAGCGTTCTGCAGCGCCGAGCGCGTGACCTTGGCCGGGTCGATGATGCCCGCGGCGATGAGGTCGACGTACTCGCCGGTCGCGGCGTTGAGGCCCCAACCTGCTTCGAGCTCGCGGACCTTGGCGGCCACGACACCCGGCTCGAGACCGGCGTTCAGCGCGATCTGCTTGAGCGGTGCGTCGATGGCGACGCGGACGATGTTCGCACCGGTCGCCTCGTCACCCTCGAGGGTGAGTGCGTCGAGCGCGACCTTGCCGGCCTGGATGAGGGCGACGCCACCACCGGCGACGATGCCCTCTTCGACGGCAGCCTTCGCGTTGCGGACGGCGTCCTCGATGCGGTGCTTGCGCTCCTTGAGCTCGACCTCGGTCGCGGCACCCGCCTTGATGACGGCGACGCCACCGGCGAGCTTCGCGAGGCGCTCCTGGAGCTTCTCGCGGTCGTAGTCGGAGTCGGTCGCGTCGATCTCGGCGCGGATCTGACGGACACGGCCGGCGATCTGCTCGGCGTCGCCGGCACCCTCGACGATCGTGGTCTCGTCCTTGGTGATGACGACCTTGCGGGCACGACCGAGCAGGTCGAGCGTCGCGTTCTCGAGCTTGAGGCCGACCTCTTCCGAGATGACCTGGCCACCGGTCAGGATCGCGATGTCCTGCAGCATGGCCTTGCGGCGGTCACCGAAGCCCGGGGCCTTGACGGCGACGGACTTGAAGATGCCGCGGATCTTGTTCACGACGAGCGTGGCCAGGGCCTCGCCGTCGACGTCCTCGGCGATGATCAGGAGCTGCTTGCCTGCCTGGATCACCTTGTCGACGACCGGCAGGAGGTCCTTGATGTTCGAGATCTTCGAGTTGACGATCAGGATGTAGGCGTCCTCGAAGACGGCTTCCTGACGCTCGGGGTCGGTGACGAAGTACTGCGACAGGTAGCCCTTGTCGAAGCGCATGCCCTCGGTCAGCTCGAGCTCGGTGCCGAAGGTGTTCGACTCCTCGACGGTGACGACACCTTCCTTGCCGACCTTGTCGATGGCCTCGGCGATGAGCGCGCCGATGGTCGGGTCGGCAGCCGAGATCGACGCGGTCGCGGCGATCTGGTCCTTGGTCTCGATGTCCTTCGCGTTGGCGAGGAGCTGGTCGGAGACGGCGGAGACGGCCTTCTCGATGCCGCGCTTGAGCGACACGGGGTCGGCGCCGGCTGCGACGTTGCGCAGGCCCTCGCGGACGAGTGCCTGGGCGAGGACGGTCGCGGTGGTCGTACCGTCACCGGCGACGTCGTCGGTCTTCTTGGCGACCTCCTTGACGAGCTCCGCACCGATCTTCTCGTACGGGTCGTCGAGCTCGATCTCCTTGGCGATGGAGACACCGTCGTTCGTGATCGTGGGGGCGCCCCACTTCTTCTCGAGGACGACGTTGCGGCCGCGCGGGCCGAGCGTCACCTTCACGGCGTCGGCCAGCTGGTTCAGGCCGCGCTCGAGGCCACGGCGGGCCTCCTCGTCGAAAGCAATGATCTTAGCCATGTGAGTTCTCGTCCCTCCCGGACGTCGTGGGGTCGTGCTGGCACTCAACGTGAGCGAGTGCCAACGCCGATTCTGGCACTCGACCGGTGCGAGTGCAACACGATCGGGAGGCTCGTCACGTCTTCCCAGGACACGCCCCGCCAACAGCGCACCCAGACCACTGCCGCGGACCGCCCGCCACGCACGTCATGCAGCGCGGGCCACGCACGACGAACGCGCCGCCCCTGACGGGACGGCGCGTTCGCGATGAGTGTCGTGCGTTCAGGCCGGTCGGACTGCCTCCGCCTGCGGGCCCTTCGACCCGGTGCCGACGTCGAACACCACTGCCTGGCCCTCCTCGAGGACCTTGTAACCCGACATGTCGATGGCCGAGTAGTGCACGAACACGTCCTGGCCTCCTCCATCGACGGTGATGAAGCCGAAGCCCTTTTCAGCGTTGAACCACTTCACGGTTCCGTTGGCCATGATCTCTTGCTCCCTGGTACTGCTGTGCGAACGACGTGTTCGTCGTCTGCAAGGGACTCTGCTCGAAGCGCGCCGATCAGGCAAGAGGTGTGACGTTGTTTCACGTCGATTCCGTCAGAAATCAACGTGCCCGAAACACGACCGTCACAAATGCGGGTGGAAAGCGCCCGCGGAATGCGGATCAGCCGGTGTAGTCGGCCCCGAGCACGACGCTCACGTCGGCGTTCGGGAACGCTGCCGACTGCTGCACGGCTGTGACCCCGAGCTGCTTCGCGATGCCCTGCGCGACCGCCGCCTGTGCGGCCTGCTGGTAGTACACGACGGTCGAGGTCGACCCGGTCGTGCCGGCGTCCCCGGTCGAGGCGACCTGCCAGCCGGCACCGGTCAGCGTGGCGCTGGCGCGGGCGGCGAGGCCGGTGGTCGTCGTGCCGTTCAGGACGACGACGGTGGTCGTGCCCTGCTGTGCCGGCGTCGCGGCAGCGGCTCCGGAGTCGGCACCCGACCCGGCCGACGACGACGTCGAGGGCTTCGAGGTGGCGGACGCGGACGGCTTCGACGTGGCCGACGAGCTCGTCGACGCCGAGGGCGAGTCCGAGCCGCTGAACGAGTAGCTGCCGTTCAGGAGCGCGAGGACGAGCACGCCGATGCCGACGAGCACACCGGTGGCGAGTGCCGCCCAGGCGAACGCGATCCAGCCACGGCCGCGGCGCTGGGCACCGCGGTGTGCGCCGACCCGAGGGCCGTCGGCGACGTCGTCGAACCGGTCACGGGGGAATCTGGTGCTCATCGTTCCTCTTCACGTCCTTCGGGAGCGGCACCGGGCGCGACGAAGCTGCGCGTCGCCCGGGCGCTGGTGCGCGTGTGCCGGAGCCGCTGCAGCCTGGTGACGAGCTGCGGGTCGTACGCGAGTGCCGCGGGCGAGTCGATCACGCGGTTCAGCACCTGGTAGTAGCGCGCCGCCGACATCTCGAACTCGACCCGGATCTCCGCTTCCTTCGTGCGGTCGTGCCGTGCCCGGTCATGCTCGAACGACAGCACACGCTGCGCGAGCTCACTGAGCTGGTCAGCGCGGTGCTGGTCAGCGCGGTGCTCGTCAGCACGGTGCTCGTCGGTGGGGCTGGTCACGGCGGTTCCGATCACGGTCGGGTAACGGGTCTCGCACATCGTAGGGGCGGAGAGCATCCGGACCCTGGCACGGCGCTGGACTGTCGCGAACACCGGTCACAGGTTCAGGTCGCGGAACCAGCGCACACGCGTGCCGAACGGCTCCGAGACGGCGACCGCGGTGCCGTCGATCGAGGCCGTGGCGAAGGCGTCCGGATCCGCCGCGTCGACGTCGTCGGGCAGCGTCGCCGCCACACCGCGCAGGATCCCGGTGCGTTCGAGCGCGATCCAGTGCACGCCGCGTTCACGGACGCGGTCCACGAACCGCTGGCGCTCGGCACCCGGCACGTAGACCAGGGTGCCGGTGGTCAGCACGACCGGCTCCACGTCGTCCGGCAGGGCGTCCAGTGCACGGTCGAGATCGCCCGGCAGCGTGCCCCGGATCCGCACGGGAGGCACGGCGAGCGTCGCGCGCGCCGCCTCGCGCATCAGGGCGGTCCGGTCCAGGGCCTCTGGTGGGACCGCTTCGACCAGACGGTCGAACGCGCCCGGTACGGCGAGGTCGATCGGGTTCGGGTCGAGCAGCACCCTCGCACCGACGCGGATCGGCGCGCGGGCCGGAGCCGGCACCGTCCCCGAGGCCTCGACGACGAGCCGGATCGACGGGTCGTCGACCGCCGTGTGCATCCGGACGAGCTCGGTGCGCACCCCGCCGTGGTCGTCGCGCCCCGAGGAGTCGGGGCGCGACGACAGCACCGGGGCGCGATCCGCCGGCACCCGGGACTCCGACGTCCGGTGGTCGAGCGTGACCCGGTCCGGGATCGAGCAGAGCCCGGCGGCGCCCCCTGCGTCCACCAACCCGAGCGGCCGCGAGGCCCGCTCGGCGAGCGCGGCGAACAGCGGGACGACGGGACCGAGCCGCCGCGGGTCGTTGGCCTGCACCGTGGCGGAGGCGAGGGCCGTGACCAGGGCGGGGCGGGCCTCCCGACCGATCGCGCGCAGCGCACCGGGGTCCGACGGATCCGCGCCGAGCCGCCGCGCGACCGCGAAGAAGAGTTCCGGCTGCCGCTGCTGCTCGGCGACCTCGTCGAGGAGCGCGACCAACACGGGGTCGAGCGACCGCGCCCAGGCGGCGTAGGACGGGGACACGGCCTCGATGCGGTCGGCGTAGGCGGCGTAGCGGCCGAGGGTGTCCATCAGCGCCCCGGGCGGTGCATGCCGACGTGCCGGATGCCGGCTTCGTCGTAGGGCGTCCCGAACCGGACGAAGCCGTGGCGTTCGTAGAGCGCAGCGACGTACTCCTGGGCGTGCAGGACGACGGGTTCGTGCCCGTGGGCCGCGAGCACGGCAGCGACGAGCCGGCCGGCGATGCCGTGCCCACGGTGGTCGGGGTGCGTCGCGACCCGGCCGATCACCCAGGCCGGCGGCGGTGCGTCCGCCGGGTGTTCTTCGTCCGCAGCCGGTCGGATCAGGCGCAGGTACCCAACCGCTTCGGTGTCCGTACCGAACCACCAGTGCTCGGTCTCGGGCTCGCGGTCACGGCCGTCGAAGTCCTCGGCCGTCACCCGTTGTTCGAGTGCGAAGACGCGGTTCCGGAGCACCACGATGCCGTACAGTTCGTCCGTCGTCAGACGGGTCCAGCGGGCGTGGTGCACGGAATGCTCGGACATCGTCGCGAGTTTACTGAAGTGGTCGGGAGTGCCCGGAAGAACCCGACCGGAAGCAGGAGGAAACAATGGCATACAACGTCGACAAGTCCGACGCCCAGTGGCGCGAGGACCTCTCCCCGGACCAGTACGCCGTCCTGCGTCAGGCGGGGACCGAACGGCCGTGGACCGGTGAACTCCTCGACGAGGAGCGTGCCGGCGTCTACACCTGTGCGGCCTGCAACGCAGAGCTGTTCAAGAGCGGCACGAAGTTCGACTCCGGCTGCGGCTGGCCGTCGTTCTACGAGTCGGTGAACCCCGACGCCGTGCAGCTGATCGACGACAAGTCGCTCGGCATGGTGCGCACCGAGGTCCGTTGCGCGAACTGCGGTTCGCACCTGGGCCACGTGTTCCCCGACGGCTTCGGCACGCCCACCGGCGACCGATACTGCATGAACTCGATCTCGCTGAACTTCTCGGAGAAGCCGGCCGAGTGAGACCCCGACGCCCTCACCGGTAAGATGAGCGGCGTCAGCCGGCATGGCGCAATTGGTAGCGCACCGTACTTGTAATACGGGGGTTGCGGGTTCAAGTCCCGCTGCCGGCCCCATATACTGGATTCGCAGGCCGCGACCTCTTCGCCGCCCGCACCGCCTTCAGCCCCGCCGCGAGCGGGGCTGTCGTGCGTCCAGGGCTTCTTCCACCCCGCACTCGTCAGGGCCAGACCCCCGCGCTGTACGCGCAGCTCTCGATGTCCGAGACGAGTGCGGAGAGGACCCGCGCCTGACGATGATCCCGTTCGTCGACGGTCTGGGACCGCACCCAGACGAACGCGACGAGATCAGCGACCTGCAGCATCCTCGAGTAGTGGCTCGGCGCGAAGTGCACCGTGTCGAGAAGCCGTTCAAGCCGGGTTTGCATGTACGTTCCCGGGGTCCCGTAGGCCTGGTACACCGCGAAGCGCTCACGATGACGGTCCCGATCCGACCGTTCGTCCGCGATGACCAGGGCGTGCATCTCCAGGTCGCCGGCCCTCCTGTCCACCCGTTGCAGCAGGTGCTGGAACGCAACCTGCTCCGGAGTGTGCCGATCGCGGAACCCACGCGTGTCCTGGTAACGGCGGAGTTGCTCCGGCCGAGCGCCGCGGAGCAACACGGTCGCGCCGGAGGCAACAACGGCTTCGACGACGTCGAGGAACACCTTCACGCGCACGCGCGGAGGCACCCCGCTCCATGCTCCCTTTCCGTGGAAGATCGGATGGGCGTGGAGCTCCGTCTGCGGCTCGACGCCGTACTCCTGGAGCGCGGCGACGATCTCGTGCATGCGTTGCGTGAGCCAGCGGGTCTGCGAGGCATCCGCCATCACGGCGCCGAACCCGTAGAGGTCCGGTTTGAACGATTCGTCGACGAAACAGAGCAGCACGCTGGAATACTGCCGTACACCATGCGCGGCGGGGATCGCGACGCACTGCCGAGCACGAAGCGATGCCCCGGGTGATCACTCACCCGGGGCATCGGCGCGTGTGGAACACGGATCAGGGAGTGTTCCGGGCGCTGGACGCGGTAACCAGCCGGTCGTGCGAAGAGGATGACACCTCATCGAACCGTGCGTCCACACCCGGACCCCACATCAGCGCGAATCCGCACGAACGTGCACGGGTCTTCAGCGCCCGCCGGTGATCTTGCGCCCCCGCTGTGCGACGCCCGCGGTGCCGTACGGGTAGTCGTCGATGCGCGGCGCGCTGGCGTCGGTGAGCTGCGTGAGCTCCGCGTCGGTCAGCACGAGGTCGGCCGCACCGAGGTTGTCCTCGAGCTGGGACACGGTCCGGGCGCCGAGGATCACGCTCGTCACCGCCGGCCGGGCGAGCAGCCAGGCGAGGGCGACCTGCGACCGCGAGGCGCCGTGCGCGTCGGCGACGGCGGACACCGCGTCGAGGACGGCCCAGGTGCGCTCGTCACCGTTCCGCGCTTCCCAGGCCTCCATGCCGCGTGCCGGGTTCTCGCCGAGGCGGGTGGAGCCGATGGGCGCTTCGTCGCGCTGGTACTTGCCGGACAGCCAGCCGCCGGCCAGGGGCGACCAGGGCAGCAGGCCGATCCCGGCGTCGAGGCTGGCGGGCACGATCTCGTGCTCGATGTCGCGGACGAGCAGGTTGTACTGCGGCTGCAGGGTGACCGGCGGCGCCCAACCGTGCGCCTTCGCCTCGTACACGGCCTTCGTGATCTGGTAGCCGAGGTAGTTCGAGAAGCCGTACGAGCCGATCTTGCCGGCGGAGACCGCGTCGTCGAGGAACCGGAGCGTCTCCTCGATCGGCGTCAGGGCGTCCCAGGCGTGCATCTGGTACAGGTCGATGTGCTCGACGCCCAGGCGCTCGAGCGAGGCGTCGAGGGCGACTCGAAGGTGCCGGCGCGACAGGCCGACGTCGTTCGGTCCGTCACCCTGCGGGAAGCGGCCCTTGGTGGCGAGGACGACCTGCTGCGCCTCGGTGGGGTGCGCCGCCAGCCAGCGGCCGATGATCCGCTCGGACTCGTTGCCCGAGTAGACGTCGGCCGTGTCGATCAGGGTGCCGCCGGCCGCGACGAACGTGTCGATGATGGTGTGGGAGGTGGGTTCGTCGGCTTCGCTGCCGAACGTCATGGTGCCGAGGGTCAGCGTCGACACCGATGTCCCGCTGTTGCCGAGGAGTCTGTAGTCCATGGCGGGGACGGTACGCGCGGTGTCCGGCGACAGCGAGGACCTACGAGTACCCCTCAGCGCGGGGCGGACAACGCGCGCCGGTCAGGAGCGCAGGAACGCCAGCGCGGCTTCGCGGAACGCCCGCGACGTCGGCGCGTTGAAGTGGTTGCGCCCCGGGATCTCGAAGAACGACGCGTCCGGGGCCGCCTGCGCCAACCGCACGGCGCTGTCGCGGATGCCGTCCTCGCTGCCAGCGGCCATCAGGATCGGCTGCGCGGGGGCGTTGTCGGGCGTCGGCTCGATGCTGTTCCGCATCCCCTCGACCATCGCCACGAGCGCCGCGAGGTCGTTCCCCTCGACGTTCCCCGCCATGGTCAGGTAGCCGTTGGTCACGCGGTCCTCGATCGGGGTGCCGTCCGCCAGGTACGCCTTCGCCTGGTCGACCCGCACGCGGCGCATCGGGTCGGCGTCGGGGATCCCGCCGAACACCGCGCGGGTGATGCGGTCCGGCAGCCGTTCGGCGGTGTGCCAGCCGACGCGGGCGCCGAGCGAGTACCCGAGGAACGCCACCTCGTCGAGCAGGTACGTGTCGATCACGGTGGTGACGTCCGCCACGAGCAGGTCCATCGAGTACGCACCGGGGTCGCGCGGCTTCGCGCTCGCGCCGTGCCCGCGCTGGTCGAACGCCAGCACGCGGTACCCGGCGCGGGCGAGGTCGCGGGTCCAGCCGGAGGCGTGCCAGTTCAGCACCGCACCGGAGGCGAACCCGTGCACCGCGACGACCGCAGGGGCGTCGGGATCGCCGAAGTCGTAGGTCGCGAGCCGGAGGCCGTCGGGCGACATCACGATGCGGGGACGGGGCGCTTCGGGGACGAGTGACATGTCCCCTCCAGGGTACCGGGGCACTGTGGTCGCCATGGACGGCTACGGCGGTGACCAGATCCGGGCGGCAGAGCGGCCGCACCTCGACGCGGGTGAGCCCCTCATGCAACGAGCGGCCGACGGGCTGGCCCGCATCGTCGGCGACCTGCTCGACGACCCGGCCGTCCGGCCGGGCGACGGACCGGGGTCCGTCCTGCTGCTGGTGGGCAGCGGCGACAACGGTGGAGACGCCCTGTTCGCGGGTGCGCGGCTGGCGGCGGCCGGGAGGCACGTGGCAGTCCTGCGCGTCGGCTCACGCGTGCACGAGGCGGGCCTGGCAGCGGCGCTGGACGCCGGGGCGCGCCTCCTCGATGATCCTGCCGGACCGGAGGCTGCGGTGACGGACGCGGCACTCGACGCCGACCTGGTGCTCGACGCGATCCTCGGGATCGGGGTGCGGGGGCCTGCGGCCCTCCGCTCCCCCGCCCGTGAGGTCGTCGACGCCATCCGTGAACTCGCCCGCGACCAGCGTGCACCGTTCGTCGTCGCCGTCGACGTGCCGAGTGGCATCGACGTCGACACCGGCGGGATCGCGGACGACCACGTCCTGCACGCCGACGTCACGGTCACGTTCGGCGGGGTGAAGGCCGGGTTGCTGACGGGGCCGGCCGCCACCCTCGCGGGACGGATCGAGCTGGTGGACGTCGGGATCGGTGCGGACCTGGCGACGATGGAGCCGCTGGTCCGCACCTGACCCCGACCCGTCAGCGCAGCCGTCCCTCAGTGGTGCTGGTACAGGACCGGCTCCGGCAGGCCGTGCTCGGCGCGGATGCTCCGCGCGATGCCCTCGACGGCGATGAGCGCGTCCACCACGAGCTCCGGCGTGACCGGGAACGGCATGTTGTGGATGGTCTCGCCCTCGACGGTCGCGGCCTCGGCCACGGCGCGGAGCTCCGTCGTGTCGTCGACGGTCAGGCCGATCTCGGTCAGGGTGTTCGGCAGGCCGACCTTCGTGGTGAAGACGACGAAGTCCTCGATCTCCTCGGCCGGTGCACCCTCGAGCACGAGCTGCGCGATCGTGCCGATGTTGACCTTCTGCCCGTGCGCCAAGCCGTGCGCCTGCGGAGCGGCGGTCAGTCCGTTGTGGATCGCGTGCGCTGCCGCCAGTCCGCCGGACTCGAACCCCAGGCCCGACAGCAGGGTGTTCGCCTCGACGACCTTCTCGAGCGCGGGCGTGACGACCTTGGCCTTCACGGCCTCGATGGCCTGCAGGGCGTTCTCGTGCAGCAGCTTCCAGGACAGCTCGGCGAGCGCGACGCCGGTCTCGGTCTGCAGCCCGCCGGCCATGGTGTCGGCGTTCGCACGCTTGGCGGCACGGGCCTCGACCCAGGTGGCCAGGGCGTCGCCGATGCCCGCGACCAGGAACTGGACGGGAGCGTTCGCGACGAGCTTCGTGTCGATGAGGACGAGGTCGGGGTTGTGCGGGAAGAACCGGTACTCGATGAACTCCCCTTCCTCGGAGTAGATCACCGCGAGCGCCGAGGTCGGGGCGTCGGTGCTCGCCGCCGTCGGGACACTCGCCCAGCGGATGCCGGCCAGGTGCCCGGAGGCCTTGGCCGCGTCGATCGCCGAACCGCCGCCGAGCCCGACGATGACGTCCGCGTCGGTCAACCGGATCTGCTCGACGAGGTCGTCGACCGCCTTCGGCGTCGCGAAGCGACCGAAGCCGACCCGCTCGACCCGCAGGTCGGCCGCCTGGAAGCTCGTCGTCACCGCGGCCTCGACGATGCCCCACACGACGTCGTCGGCGACGATCAGGGGGCGCTTGCCGATGGGGGCGACGAACTCGCCGACGCGGGTGATCGCGTCCTTGCCCTGCACGTAGCGGGCGGGGCTCATCACGGTGCTGATGGGAGTGGCCATGGTTGCGGTTCCTTCCGGTTGTACGACACGTGTCGGGGTCGCCGACGTCCCAGACGGTACGCGCGGGGCATGCGTGCGGCGTGCGAGTCCCGTGGGCCGTACATTCGGGGGCATGACGTTCAACGACGATTCGCAGCTCAAGGGCGGCAGGGTGAAGCGCCGGGGTCGGACGGCCGCGGTCGGCGGCGGCGCCGTCGGCGTCACGGCGATCGTCGTCTTCCTGATCGCGCAGTTCACGGGCTTCGACCTCAGCGGGTTCGTCGACGGCGGCAGCGGCACGACGCAGATCCAGCAGCAGGGCGAGACCGTGGACGCCGCGCCGGAGTGCCGCACCGGGCGAGACGCCAACCTCAAGGTCGAGTGCCGGATGGAGGGCGCAGCCGAGTCACTCGACGGCTACTGGACGGCCGAGGCCCGGAAGCTCGGAATCTCGTACACGGCGCCGGACTTCTTCCTGTTCGACGGCTCGACTGACACGTCGTGCGGTCAGGCGTCCGCTGCAACCGGGCCCTTCTACTGCCCGCCGGACCGCGCGATCTACCTCGACACCGCGTTCTACGACGACCTGCAGTCGAAGTACGGGTCGTCGGGCGGGCCGCTCGCGCAGATGTACGTCGTCGCGCACGAGTGGGGCCACCACATCCAGCAGCTGCAGGGTGCCTTCGCGAGCACGGACCGATCGGGCACCGGGGCCTCGTCCGGCAGTGTCCGCGTCGAGCTGCAGGCCGACTGCTACGCCGGCGCCTGGGTCGGCGACGCGGCGAACACCGAGGACGCGAGCGGCGAGACCTTCTTCGAGCCGATCAGCCGGTCCGAGATCGCCGATGCCCTGTCCGCCGCGAGCGCCGTGGGCGACGACAGCATCCAGGAGCGCTCGAGCGGCCGGGTCGATCCGGACTCGTTCACGCACGGCTCGAGTGAGCAGCGCCAGAAGTGGTTCGTCCGCGGCTACCAGCAGGGCGCGACGAGCTGCGACACGTTCAGCGTCCCTGGTTCGTCGCTGTAGCGATCAGCCCTTCGTCGGCGTGGGCGTCGGTGTCGCGCTCCGCGTGCGGGACGGCGTCGCGCTCGGCGTGGGGGTCGGGGTGGGCGTCGCCTCGGTGGCACCGGCCGCGGTGACCACGAAGGTGCGGAAGTCGTCGTTCGTGATCGGCGACGTGAGCTCGTACTGCTGCCCGTTGACGAGCACCAGCGGCGTGCCGGGGAAGTCGCTCAGGGTCGACCCGGGGATGCCGCCGCCGGACACCGCGGTCGTCTGCTCGTCGACCCACTTGCTGTAGTCCTGGTCGGCGATGCAGCTCGTGACGGCCCGGCGGTCCTGCAGGCCGGAGACCCCGGTGACGACCTTGGTGAGCTGCGCGTCGGTGAGCCCGGGTGTGCCTTCTTCCGGCTGCTCGGCGTAGAGCGCCTTGTTGACCGCGTAGAACTGGTCCGGCGAGTGCTCGGCGACGCAGGCCGCGGCGTTCGCGGCGCGCAGTGAGTACTTGGTGCCCTGCGATCGGTTCGACAGGACCGCGAGCGGGTGGATGTCGACGGTGGCGGCGCCGGAGTCGACGAGGCTCTCGATGTAGTCGCCGTTGGCCTGTTCGAACTCGCCGCAGGTCGGGCAGAGGTAGTCGACGTACAGCGTGATGCGCACCGTGCCCGCACCAGCGGTCGCCGAGGCGCTCGGCGACGCACTGCTCGACGCGGTCACGGGCTTGAGCCCCTCGCCGAGGGTGATGCCGCCCTGCGACATGGTCGAGGGCCCGGGGCCTGCTGGCTTCACGGAGTCGACCAGGACGAGCGTGACGACGGCGGCCGCTGCGAGCAGCACGACACCGAGTCCGATCTGGAGTCCGAGCCGGGTGCCGCGCTGGCGGCGCTTCTGCTGTGTCCTGTGGCGCTGCGCTCGCTGTCGGGCGGCTTCGCGGCGCTCGTTCCGCGCGGCGCGGGCGTCACCCTCGGGGCGGTTGGTCATCGGTGCGTCGTCCTCCTGATCGGCGTCCGCACGACCTACCCCCGCTCGGCGGACGGACCCGGCGATTGTAGTGGGCCGCTCTGGGAACCACCCAACCACGCTCTGGGAACCGACCGGCCAGGGGGAAAACACTGGCGCACCCGCGAGAACTCGTGTTGTATGAACCTCGATGGTCGACGACGACCATCCGGGGCCCTCGCGGGCTGACCGCTTCACTCGGATCGTCCGGCACGTACCTGCCGGTGAAGAAAGGACCGAACGCTCATGGCGTCCGTCACCTATGACAAGGCAACCCGTCTCTACCCCGGAGGCAACCGTCCCGCGGTCGACTCCCTCGACCTGGACGTCGCCGACGGCGAGTTCCTCGTCCTCGTCGGCCCCTCGGGTTGTGGCAAGTCCACCTCGCTCCGCATGCTGGCCGGCCTCGAAGAGGTCAACTCCGGTCAGATCCGCATCGGCGACCGCGACGTCACGGACGTCCCGCCGAAGGACCGCGACATCGCGATGGTGTTCCAGAACTACGCGCTGTACCCGCACATGACCGTCGCCGAGAACATGGGCTTCGCGCTCAAGATCGCCGGTGTCGGCAAGGACGAGCGCGCCACCCGCGTGCAGGAAGCCGCGAAGCTCCTCGACCTCGAGGACTACCTCGGCCGCAAGCCGAAGGCGCTCTCCGGTGGTCAGCGTCAGCGCGTCGCGATGGGCCGTGCGATCGTCCGTCAGCCGCAGGTGTTCCTCATGGACGAGCCGCTGTCGAACCTCGACGCCAAGCTCCGCGTCCAGACCCGTACGCAGATCGCGTCGCTCCAGCGTCGTCTCGGCGTCACCACGGTCTACGTCACGCACGACCAGACCGAGGCACTGACCATGGGTGACCGCATCGCGGTGCTCAAGGACGGCATCCTGCAGCAGGTCGGCACGCCGCGCGACCTGTACGAGAAGCCGAACAACGTCTTCGTCGCGGGCTTCATCGGCTCGCCGGCGATGAACCTGCTGCCGGCCGACGTCGTCGAGGGCGGCATCAAGTTCGGCACGCTCAACCACGCGATCGACCGCGACACGCTCTCCAACGCGCGTTCCGCCCAGATCACCGTGGGCATCCGCCCCGAGGACGTCGTCGTGGCGCAGTCGGGCGAAGGCCTGCCGGTCACGGTCGACGTGGTCGAGGAACTCGGCGCCGACGGCTACCTCTACGGTCACGCCGACGTCAAGGGCACGCGCGTCGACATCGTCGCCCGCGTGGACGGCCGTTCGCACCCGTCGATCGGTGACACCATCGTGGTGACGCCGAAGTCGGGCCACGTGCACGCCTTCGACACCGAGTCGGGCGAGCGCCTGGACGACAAGGCCGTCGTCAGCGCGTAACCGAAGCGCACTCCCCGAGAGCCCGCGCCGCCTCACAAGGGCGGGTCGCGGGCTCTCGGCTGTCCCCCACGACACCGAAGGATCCACCGTGCCCGACTCGATGTCCATCACCGCAGCAACCGTCGACCCCGGCCTGCTCGACCTGCCGTGGGACCTGCCGCTGGCGGACTGGCCGGACGAGACCATCGTGGCCCTGCCGAAGGGCATCTCACGGCACCTGGTGCGCTTCGTGCACCTGAGTGGGTACGTCGCCGCCGTGAAGGAGACGGGCGAGGAGATCGCGCGCTCCGAGTACGAGATGCTCCGCACGCTGCAGCGCATGGACGTGCCGTGCGTCGACCCCGTCGCCGTCATCACCGGTCGGGTCGACGCGGACGGCGAGCAGCTGCACCCCGTGCTCGTGACGCGGCACCTGCGCTTCTCGCTGCCGTACCGCGCGCTGTACTCGCAGACCCTGCGCCCGGAGACCGCGACCCGTCTCGTCGACGCCCTCGCGTTGCTGCTCGTCCGGCTGCACGTCATCGGCTTCTACTGGGGCGACGTGTCGCTCTCGAACACGCTGTTCCGTCGCGACGCGGGCTCGTTCGCCGCGTACCTGGTCGACGCCGAGACCGGCAAGCTCTACCCCGGCGGGCTGTCGAACGGGCAGCGCGAGAACGACCTCGAGGTCGCGCGCGTGAACATCGCCGGCGAGCTCCTCGACCTCGAGGCCGGCGGCCGTCTCGACGAGAACGCCGACCCCGTGGACGTCTCCAACCGGATCGTGGCGCAGTACCGGACGCTCTGGACCGAGCTCACGGGCACCGAGCAGTTCGACATCAAGGAACGCTGGCGGATCAACGACCGCGTCGAGCGGCTCAACGAGCTCGGCTTCGACATCGAGGAGCTCTCGATCCACACGACCGAGGGCGGTTCGCAGGTGCGGATCCAGCCGAAGGTCGTCGACGCCGGACACCACCAGCGACGCCTGCTGCGGCTGACCGGCCTGGACGCCGGCGAGAACCAGGCCCGACGCCTGCTCAACGACCTCGACTCGTACCGGGCACGCAACGGCCGCGACGAACTCGACGAGGAGATGGTGGCGCACGAGTGGGTCTCGCGGGTCTTCGAGCCCGTCGTCCGCTCGATCCCCCGTGACCTGCGCGGTCGCCTCGAACCCGCGGAGGTCTTCCACGAACTGCTCGAGCACCGCTGGTTCATGTCGCAGGAAGAGGAGCGGTCGGTCTCGCTGCCCGAGGCCACCACGGCGTACATCAACGACGTGCTGCGCCACCGCCGCGACGAGCGCCTGCTCATCAATCCGCCGACGTCGTCGATGACGCTGCCGATCCCCGTGGTCGACGACGCGGAACCCGCCGACGACGACGCCGACGTCCAGGACTGGCGCACCACCGTCTGACCCGGTCGCCGGTCGGTCACGACACTCCGCCGGGTTGGTGCCGACTGGTCGCAGACCGTCGCCGGCGGCGTCGCGCAGCGACGACACGCGACCACGCGGAGGACACCGGCCGACATGTCGTGACCGTTCGGGGTCCGTGAACGCGACCGCCTGGAGGCCCGGCGCGCGTCTCGGAGACCGGCGCCGCGCCTCCAGACCGTCACGCCTGCACCGCCGGTGAATGCCGTTGGACGTCGAGCGGTCACGACACCCCGCCAGGTGCACGTCGGCCGGTCACGGACCGTTGCCTACGGCGTCGCGCGGCGACGACTCGTGACCACACGGCGGGCATCATCCGACGTGTCTTGACCCGTCCGGCCTGACCCGGCCGGCACCGCACGCAGGAACGGCCGCCTCCCACGAGGGGAGGCGACCGTTCCTGCGGACGAAGCGCGGGGGCTTACTCGGCGCGACGGCGCCGGGCGACCTCCCACAGGGTGACGCTCGCGGCGATGCCGGCGTTGAGGGACTCGGTCGCACTCGAGATCGGGATCGACACGATCGCGTCGCAGGTCTCGGTGACCAGGCGCGACAGGCCCTTGCCCTCGGAACCGACGACGATCACGATCGGGCGGTCGGCGAGCGCGAGGCCGTCGAGCTCCACGTCGCCGTCGCCGTCCAGACCGAGGACGAACAGGCCCATCGACTTCAGGGACTTCAGCGTCTGGGTGAGGTTCGGGGCCATCGCGACGGGCGTGCGGGCCGCGGCACCGGCGGAGGTCTTCCACGCCGACGCGGTGACGCCGACCGAACGACGCTGCGGCACGATGACGCCGTGTCCGCCGAACGCGGCGGTCGAGCGGATGATCGCCCCGAGGTTGCGGGGGTCGGTGATGCCGTCGAGCGCGACGAGCAGCGGGACCTGGTCTCGCGAGAAGGCCTGCTCGACGATGTCCTCGGACACGGCGTACTGGTACGCCGGCACCTTGAGCGCGACGCCCTGGTGCACGCTGTCGTGGCCGGTGATGCGGTCGAGCTCGGGGCGCATGAGCTCGATGATCGGCACGCTGCGGTGGTTCGCGAGCGTCAGGATCTCCTTGACGCGGTCGTCGACCTCGATGCGCGACGCGATGTAGAGCGTCGTCGACGGGGTCTTCGTGCGCAGCGCCTCGAGCACGGAGTTCCGTCCGGTCACGAGCTCGGAGTCATCGGTCTTCCGGGCCGGCGGACGACCGGTGCGGCCCTGCGGGGTGCTCGAGGAACCGTGACGGCCCTTGGCTGCCTCGAAGCGGTCCTTCGCCGCCTTGCGCTTGCCGGCGGGGTGGTACGGCCGGTCCTCGGCCTTCGGGGTCGGCTTGCGACCCTCGAGCGCCTGGGCACCCTGACCACCGGAACCGACCTGCTTGTTGCCCTTGCGACCGGTGCGGACGGCGCCGGGCCGACCCTTCTTGCTTCCCGAGACGTTCTTCATGCGTAGCTCCTGTTCGGCACTGCCGTGTTCAGGCGATGCTCCAGCGTGTTCCGGACGGCGTGTCCTCGATCGTGATGCCCGCGGCGGCGAGGTCGTCGCGCACGCGGTCGGCCGCAGCGAAGTCCCGTGCTGCCCTGGCGTCCGCGCGCTCCTGCACGAGGCGTTCGACGAGAGCGGCGAGCGGGCCTGCCGAGGTGTCCTGACCGCCCCCCGACCAGTGGGCGGCTCGCGGGTCGATGCCGAGGACCTCTACCATGGCGGCCACCTGATGGTACGCGACCCCGAGCGTTTCCGCATCGTCGGCGTCCAGGGCAGCGTTGCCGGTGCGCACGGTCTCGTGCAGGACGGCCAGCGCCTGGGGCACTGCGAGGTCGTCGTCCATCGCGGCGGCGAAGGCGTCCGGCACGGCGGGGGCGTCGGCGAGGTGCACGCCTTCGAGCCGCACCTCGGCCCGCTGCAGGAACCCGTCGATGCGGTCGTAGGCCGCCTCGGCCTCGGCCAACGAGCCGTCGTGGTGGTCGATCGAGGAGCGGTAGTGCGCGGCGCCCAGGAAGTACCGCACCACGGCCGGACGGGCAGCGGCCAGGAAGTCGGCGGCGAAGATCGAGTTGCCGAGCGACTTCGACATCTTCTGGCCCTCGACCGTGACGAGCCCGTTGTGCAACCAGTACGACGCGAACGGGTCGCCCGCCGCGGTGGACTGCGCGAGCTCGTTCTCGTGGTGCGGGAACCGCAGGTCGAGTCCGCCGCCGTGGATGTCGAACGCCGGACCGAGGTACCGCCGCGACATGGCGGAGCACTCGATGTGCCAGCCCGGACGACCGGGGCCCCACGGGGAGTCCCACGACGCGGTCGACGGCTCGCCGGGCTTCGCACCCTTCCAGAGCGCGAAGTCGCGGGCGTCCCGCTTGCCGCGGGGGTCGGCGTCGGCGGCCTCGACCATGTCCTCGCGACGCTGCCGGGTGAGTGCCCCGTAGGACTCCCAGCTGCCGGTGTCGAAGTAGACGTCGCCCGAGTCGTCGGCGGCGACGTAGGCGTGACCGCGGTCGATGAGCTTCGTGATGATGTCGTGCATCTGCGGCACGCTCGCTGTTGCCCGCGGCTCGTAGGTCGGGGGCAGGATGCCGAGGGCGTTGTACGCGGCGGTGAACTCGAGCTCGACGCGGTAGGCGCGGGCGAACCACGCTTCGTCGGTGCCGGCGGCCAGATCGAGCACCTTGTCGTCGATGTCGGTGACGTTCCGCACGAGGGTGACGCGCAGACCGCGGTACGTCAGCCAGCGGCGCCAGATGTCGTAGACCAGGGCCGAGCGCAGGTGTCCGATGTGCGGCGACGACTGCACCGTCGGACCGCAGACGTAGACGCTGACCTGTCCGTCGACCAGGGGGACGAGGTCGACGACGGCTGCGGCGCGGGAGTCGTAGAGGCGAACGGTCACGATCCCAAGCCTAGGACGTCAGGCCGGTCGGGTGACGGCCGTGGCGATCGCGGCGAGCCCCTCGCCCCGGCCGGTGAACCCGAGGCCGTCGGTCGTCGTGCCGGACACCGCGACGGGGGCACCGACGACGGCGGACAGGGCGTCCTGCATCTCGGCGCGACGGGCCCCGATGCGCGGCCGGTTCCCGATGACCTGGACGGTGACCGACACGGGGACGAGGCCGGCGTCGGCGAGCAGCCCGACGGCACCGCGGATGAAGACGTCCCCGGCGGCACCGGCGTAGGCGGGGTCGGCGGTGCCGAACGTCCCACCGATGTCACCGAGGCCACCCGCGGAGAGCAGGGCGTCGCACACCGCGTGCGCCACGGCGTCACCGTCGCTGTGCCCGGAGAGGCCGGGTTCGCCGGGGAAGTCGAGCAGGCCGACGCGGCACGGCGACTCGACGTCGAACGCGTGCACATCGACCCCGAGCCCGAGCCGGACCGCCGAGGCACCGGGGTCGCCCGGGACCGTGGCGCGCGACCGGACGATCGACTCTGCTCGTCCGAGGTCCCACGGCGTCGTGATCTTGAAGGCATCGGCGTCACCCGGCACGAAGCGCACCGTGCCACCGGCCGCCTGGAACACGCCGGCGTCGTCGGTCTCGGACTGCGTCGACACCGCGTACGCCCGTCGGAGTGCGTCGAGTGGGAAGCCCTGCGGCGTCTGGACCCCGACGAGCGCGGACCGGTCGACGGTCTCGACGACCACGTCGCCGGACACCCGCTTGACCGTGTCGGTGACGGGGAGCGCGGGGACGACGCCGTCACCGGTGCCGGTCGCGACCGAACCCTCGACCGCGTCGAACACCCGGTCGAACTGCGCGGCCGGCGTGAGGCACCGCGCCGCGTCGTGCACCAGCACCGCGGTGACGGAGTCCGGCAGCACGCCCAGGCCGGCCTGGACCGAGCCGTGGCGATCCGTGCCTCCCGGAACCACCGCCGTGTACGCGACCGCAGCGCCCGCGACCGAGGCGACCACCTGACGGCACTCCTCGAGCATGGTCGACGGCGCGACCACGACGACCAGCGTCGGAGCCGACAACGTGAACAGCGGCTCGAGCGCCCGCGCGAGCATGAGCTGCCCCGCGACGGGCACGAACGCCTTCGCGGTGCCGATGCCGAGCCTGGTTCCGGACCCGGCTGCAACGACGACGACCGCCCGGTCCACCCCTTCGGGGAACCGTGCGGTCGTCGTGGTGTGCAGTGCGCTCAGGACGCGAGGACTTCGTCGAGGACGGTCGATGCCTTGTCCTCGTCGGTCTTCTCGGCCAGGGCCAACTCGGAGATCAGGATCTGCCGCGCCTTGGCCAGCATCCGCTTCTCACCCGCGGACAAGCCGCGGTCCTGATCGCGTCGCCAGAGGTCGCGGACGACCTCGGAGACCTTGATGACGTCCCCGGAAGCGAGCTTCTCGAGGTTCGCCTTGTACCGGCGCGACCAGTTGGTGGGCTCTTCGGTGAACGGCGCCCGGAGGACCTCGAACACCTTGTCGAGCCCTTCCTTGCCGATCACGTCGCGGACTCCGACCAGGTCGACGTTGTCCGCCGGTACCTCGATCGTCAGGTCACCCTGCGTGACCCGCAGTTTCAGGTAGACCTTTTCCTCGCCCTTGATGACGCGCGTCTTGACTTCAGAGATGGTTGCCGCCCCGTGGTGGGGGTAGACGACGGTCTCGCCGACCTCGAATTGCATGTATCAGGCTCCGTTCCCAGACTTCCAGTTTACCACAAGGGGTGTTCGGGTAAGGGGACCCTCAGCACTGGGCCTTCCCGGTGATCGCTAAGATGGAGCGGGACCGTCTGGTCCTCATCGACTTACGGAGGAATCTCTTGCGAGCTCGGGTACTCGTGTCCGTCGCCGTTGCGGCAACCATCGCGCTGGGCGCCACCGGGTGCGAGTTCATGTCGCCCGCGCACACCGTCGACATCAAGCAGATCACCGACGGCGTCAACGTCTCGACCGGCAAGGTCGACGTGCGGAACGCCATCCTCATCTCGGACGACGGCGAGGGCGCGCGGTTCATCGGCACGCTGGTGAACAACTCCGACACCGACGGCATCACCGTGTCGGTCGAGATCGGTGGCGACACCGAGACCGTGCTGGTGCCGGCGAACTCGCACGTCGACCTGGCGAACGACTCGCAGCACGACACCCTCGACTTCGACAGCGCGGACGCGAAGCCCGGTTCGCTCGTCAAGGTGTACTTCTCGTACCCCGACGCCGAGGGCGTCTCGGCCAACGTGCCGGTGCTGACCACCGCGCAAGAGGAGTACGCCACCCTCGCGCCGACCTCGACCCCCGAGCCGTCCGGCCAGATTACGCTGCCGGTCGAGACCCCGTCGGCCACGCCGACGGACGGCGAGTAGCCGCACCGCGCAAGCGCCACCGCGTCAGACAGGAGGCCCGGTGCGAGTCCCAGGGACTCGCGCCGGGCCTCCTGTCCGTCCGTCTCAGGCCTCGATGCGGTACCCGAGACCGCGGACCGTCACCAGGATCTCCGGGGTGGACGGCACGCGCTCGATCTTCGAGCGGATGCGCTTGATGTGCACGTCGAGCGTCTTGGTGTCGCCGAAGTAGTCGGAGCCCCACACCCGGTCGATGAGCTGCCCACGGGTGAGCACCCGGCCGGCGTTCCGGAGCAGCAGCTCGAGCAGCTCGAACTCCTTGAGCGGCATCGCCGTCTCCGACCCGTCCACCGATACCGTGTGCCGCTCGACGTCCATCCGGATGCCCCCGACCTGCAGGATCCCGCTGTCCGCCGGGTCGTCCTCGGTGCGTCGGCGCAGGACCGCACGGATGCGGGCCACCAGCTCGCGCGTCGAGTACGGCTTCGTCACGTAGTCGTCCGCGCCGAGCTCGAGCCCGACGACGATGTCGACCTCGGAGTCCTTCGCCGTCAGCATGATGATCGGCGCGTTCGACCGGGTCCGGATCTGGCGGCAGACCTCGGTGCCGGAGAGCCCCGGCAGCATGAGGTCGAGGAGCACCAGGTCCGGGTTCTCCGAGTCGAACTTCGACAGCGCGGTCACGCCGTCGGCCGCGACGGAGGTCTCGTACCCCTCACGCTGCAGCAGGAACTCCAGGGGCTCGCTCAGGGCCGGCTCGTCGTCGACGATGAGGATCTTGGTCACGATGGCTGCTCTTCCAGTTGCTCTTCGAGTGCGGTGGTCAGTTCGGTGTCCGCCTCGGGCAGGCGGATGGTGAAGGTCGAGCCCTTGCCGGGCTGCGACCAGACACGGACGTCGCCGCCGTGGTTGCCGACGACGTGCTTGACGATGGCGAGCCCCAGGCCGGTGCCGCCGGTGGCCCGTGACCGTGCCGGGTCGACACGGTAGAACCGCTCGAACACGCGGTCCAGATCGGCCTCGGGGATGCCGACGCCCTGGTCGGTGATCGCGATCTCGACCAAGCCCTTCGCGGACCGGACGCCCACGCCGACGCGGGTGCCGTCGGGCGAGTACTTCACCGCGTTGGCGATGAGGTTCGAGACGGCGACCTGCAACAGGCCCGGGTCGCCCATCACCCGGAGCTTCGACTTCTTCGCCCGGATGATCTCGATCGAGCGGGCGCGCGCGACGACCTCGTTCGCGTCGATCGCTGCCTGCACGATCTTGTCGACACCGGTCTCCTCGCTGTTCTCCAACGCGTCGACCGACTGCAGCCGGGACAGCTCGATGATGTCCTTCGTCAGGGCGCCGAGCCGCTCGGACTCGGTGATGAGCTGCGCCGCGAACTTCTTGACGTGCTCCGGGTCGTCGGCCGCGATCACGAGCGTCTCGGACAGCAGCCCGATGGCGCCGATCGGCGTCTTCAGCTCGTGCGAGATGTTGGCGACGAAGTCACGGCGGACCTCGTCGATGCGCCGGCTCTCGGTCAGGTCGTCGGCCGTGATGAGGACGTACCGGTTGCCGAGCTGCGCGGCCCGGAAGCTGAGGTAGCCGATGAGCTCCCCGTGCCGTCCGCGCGGGAGCTCGAGGTCCTCCGCTCCCATCTCGCCGCTCTTGCGCACCCGGTCGACCAGGTCGAGGAGTTCCTGGTGCACGAGCCGGCGCCGCACGACGAGCCCGACGGTCAGTGCCTGGGGCGATGCGGCCACGACCGTGTTCGACGGGTCGATGACCACCGCCGGGTTGTGCATCGTCGCGATCACCGCTGCGACACCGTCCGGCAGGGTGCGTTCCGCCACGTCTGCTGCACGAGCCGTGCGCTCGGCGGTGATGATCAGCACCACGACGCCCGCGCCGAAGACCCCGCCGAGGAGCATCGACAGTGGCACGAGCCACGCGTTGTCCATGCCGCCAGTGTAGGGATGGTCATGCGGGGTTCCGGTACCGTTCACCCGTCCCGGAAGGCCGGATCGCGAAGCGTTCAGCCCCACGTCACCGTTCGTTCACCTGGGCTGACGACACTCGTCCGGTACGCAGAGAGAGGTACTCCCCCATGCGCGAAGTCTTCCAGCAGGAACTCCAGGACGTCCAGGAGCGACTGACCGAGATCGCAGGACTCGTCGAGTCCGCCATCACCCGGGCCACCCAGGCCTTCAGCGACTCCGACGTCGCCCTCGCCGAGGAGGTGATCGCCGATGACCAGAAGATCGACGAGGCCGCCAACAGCCTCGACGAGATCGCCATCGACATCCTGGCCCGCCAGGCTCCGGTCGCCCGCGACCTGCGCGTCGTCGTCACCGCCCTGCGCGTGAGCTCCTCGCTCGAGCGCATGGGCGACATGGCCGAGCACATCGCGCAGCTCGCCCGCCAGCGCTTCCCCGAGAAGGTCGTGCCGAAGGGGCTCCGCGGCACCTTCAAGGAGATGGGCAAGCACGACGTCGCGATGTCGCAGAAGCTCACGCGGCTGCTCGCGACCGAGGACATCGCCCTGGCCGCGGAGATCCGCGACGAGGACGACGCTGTCGACGAACTGCACGCGAGCGTGTTCGACTTCGTGCTCGGCGAGGCGTGGAAGGGCGGGCCGATCGACACCGTCGACGCCACCCTGGCCTCCCGCTACCACGAGCGCTTCGCGGACCACGCGGTGTCGATCGCCAAGAAGGTCGAGTACCTGGCGACCGGCGACTGGACCGGCGCCTCGAGTTCGACCGCCGCGGTCTGAGCGCCGTGGTCTGACCGCGGTTGCGCGGTCTGCGAGGATCGACGCATGGCTCAGGTCGCGATCATCGTCAACGGCATGCCCGGTTCCGGCAAGAGCACGATCGGCGCTGCGCTGGCCGAGGTGCTCGGTTGCCCGTTCCTGTCGAAGGACCGGATCAAGGAGCCCCTCGCCGACATCGTCGGGCCGATGATCGCGTCGCGTCCGCTCGGTGGCATCGCGATGGACACCGTGTGGGCGATGGCCGGCGCGGTCGAGAACGGGGTCGTCCTGGACGCCGTCTGGGTCACCCCGGAGAGCCGGGACTTCCTGACCGCCGGGCTCCTGACGGCCGGTTCGCCGCGTGCCGTCGAGGTCTGGTGCCACGTCGACCGCGCGACGGCCGACGAACGCCTGCGCGACCGCTACGAGCCGGACGCTCCGATCCGGCACGAGGTCCACGGCGACCTGGCATCGATCATCGACACCTGGGACACCCTCGGCCCCACCGCGGCACCGACCGGGCTGCTCCCCGTCGTCCGCGTCGACACGACGAAGCCCTACGACGTCGGGGCCCTCGTGCAGGAGATCGCGTCGCACTTCGTCTGACCAGCCGAGGCTCGAGGAGCCGACCGCCCCGCCGAAGCGACACGTCGGCGGTGCGGTGATCCGTTCCTCCCGGCAGAGCGACAGGAGTCGGCGGAACGTTCGCGGCACACTGTCGCTTTCGCGGCCCCACAAGCAGAACGACGAACGCCCCGCCCGGAGACCGGGCGGGGCGTTCGTGCGTGCGGTGCTACTTCTTGGCGCCCTGGGCGGCCACGGCGGCAGCGCCGGCGGCAGCGGCCTCGGGGTCGAGGTAGTACGCCGGCTTCGTCGGACGGAAGTCGTCGTCGAGCTCGTACACCAGCGGGATGCCCGTCGGGATGTTCAGCCCGGCGATGTCGTCGTCGGAGATGTCGTCGAGGTGCTTGACGAGCGCGCGGAGCGAGTTGCCGTGCGCGGTGACCAGCACGGTCTTGCCCTCGCCCAGGTCCTTCGTGATGTCCGACTCCCAGTAGGGCAGCAGCCGGTCGATCACGAGCTTGAGCGACTCGGTGCGCGGCAGCTGGTCGCCGAGGTCGGCGTAGCGGCGGTCACCGGCCTGCGACCACTCGGCGCCGTCGGCGATGGGGGGCGGCGGGACGTCGAACGACCGGCGCCACTCCATGAACTGCTGCTCGCCGTACTCGGCCAGCGTCTGGGCCTTGTCCTTGCCCTGCAGGTCGCCGTAGTGGCGTTCGTTGAGGCGCCAGTCGCGCTTGACCGGCAGCCAGGCGAGGTCGGCCTGGAGCAACGCGATGTCGGCCGTCTGGATCGCGCGGGTGAGGAGCGAGGTGTACAGGACGTCGGGGACGATGCCCGATTCGGCGATGAGGTCGCCGGCGCGCTTCGCCTCCTTCTCGCCCAGCTCGCTGAGCCGGACGTCGACCCAACCGGTGAACAGGTTCTTCTGGTTCCAGTCACTGTTTCCGTGACGGAGCAGGACGAGCGTGGAGGTCATGCTGCCGAGTCTACCGAGCGTCGGCAGGCCCGTACCCTTGACGTCATGCCCATCGGGAACGTGACGCGCGGGACGACCGGGTACAACCGGCTCCGTCGTGTCGACCGGTGGATCGCGTCGCTGCCGGCGCTCCGCAAGGCCGACGACCCGCTGGTCGCCGACGTCGGGTACGGGGCCTCGCCGACGACGACGCTCGAGCTGCGCGACCGTCTGGCCCTGGTGCGTCCGGACGTCGAGGTCACCGGCATCGAGATCGAACCGGCACGCGTGGCGTTCGCGAACGCGGGCACCCGCGACGGTGTGACGTTCCGGCTCGGCGGCTTCGAGACGCCCACGCCCGGGCACCGCCGACCGGCCGTGATCCGGGCGTTCAACGTGCTGCGGCAGTACGACGAGTCCGCCGTGGTGGGGTCGTGGCGGATCATGCAGGACCGGCTGCAGCCCGGCGGCGCGCTGGTCGAGGGGACGTGCAACGAGGTCGGGCGGGTGGCCTCGTGGGTGACGCTCGACGAGCACGCACCGGTGTCGTTCACGGTGTCGCTGCGGCTCGCCGGACTCGACGTGCCGTCGATCGTCGCCGAACGGCTGCCGAAGGCGCTCATCCACCGGAACGTGCCGGGTGAGCGGGTGCACGCGTTCCTGCGCGACCTCGACCTGTCGTGGGCGGTCGCGGCGCCGCTCGGCACGTACGGGCCCCGGCAGCGGTGGATCGCCACGGTGCGGGGCATGCGCGACCGCGGGTGGCCGGTGCTGCATGGGCCGACGAGGTGGCGGCTCGGCGAGCTCAGCGTGCCGTGGGACGTGGTCGAGCCCGCCTGACGGGGGCGGCGGCGGCGCGGCGGCGGGACTGCGCCACGGCGGCGGCGGCGGATTGGCGACGATCCACGAGTCGATCACCGCGTGCACTGTCGGAAGATGCACACGCACACGATGCGTGCGCATCACCCGACGGAACACCAGTCGATCAACTCGTGGTCTGTCGGAAACCTGCGCGCACACCAGGCGACCGACGACCGCCGGACGGAGCCTACGAGCGCTTGACGGCTCCGAGCCGGGGCAGCCGCGGGACGTTCGCCGTGGCGCCGGCCTCCGGCGGGACGATGGTCTCCTGCGCCGCCGTCACCACGACGTCGTCGGCGATGAGCGTCAGCGTCGCGGTGGGGTCGAGGGAACGCTTGACCACGGCCAGTCCGACCGGGCCGAGCTCGTGGTGGACCGCCGAGGCCGACAGTCGCCCGACTTCCTTGTCGCCGAGCATCACGGGCGTGCCCGGAGCCGGCAGCACGGCGTCGGAGCCGTCGAGGTGCAGCTGCACGACCCGACGCGGCGGGTGGCCCAGGTTGTGCACCTTCGCGACGGTCTCCTGCCCGCGGTAGCAGCCCTTCGTCAGGTGCACGGCGGAGCGGAGCCAGTCGAGCTCGTGCGGGATGGTGCGCTCGTCGGCATCGGACAGCGTCGGACGCCAGGCGGCGATCCGCAGTGCCTCGTACGCGAGCAGCCCCGCGACGGGTTCGTCCGACGCAGCGATCGCGGCCGAGGTGCCGGGCGTGACCACGGCGATGCGGAGGGTCCAGTCGGAGCCGGGGTGGGCCTCCTGGGCGGCGTAGCTCCACCCACCGGGCGTGACGGCTGCCCACGGGTCGACCCACTCGACGACGGGCGGGTCCGGCAGGACGGTCGACGCGAACGGGGCGGCCTCGCCGAACCAGCCGAGGGTCGCGAAGTCGGCCGAACGGTCGGCGACCTCGACCCGGAGCATGAAGCGCATCGAGTCGAGCCAGGCGGCGAGCGGTGCGGCGTCCTGGGGCTCGGTGAGGAGCCACGCGACCGCACCGTCGTCGACCACGCGGGCGGCGTGCTCGACCCGGCCGGACTGGTCGAGGACGAGGGTCTCGGTGCTGACGTCGGTCGGCAGGCCGGTCAGCTGCTGCGAGGTGATCGAGTTGAGCCACGACAGGCGGTCCGGGCCGGAGACGGTGACCACGCCGAGACCGAGCTCGACGACCGCGCGGCCACGGGCCAGCAGCCGTTGCTCGCCCAGGGGGTTGCCGAAGTGGGCTGCGGGCGCGCCGGGCGCATCAGATGCCGCGACGAAGCCGTCGCGCACCGCGAACGCCGACATCAGTCGACCTTCGCGAGCTGCCCCGAGGCGTGCGAGGTGAGCTCGCGACCGAGGGCGGCGATGTCCCACGCCCAGAACAACTTGCCCTCGACCAGGCCGTACAGGCGGGTCGCGGCGGAGTAGTCCTTCGCGTTCGGCGAGCGCATCACGGCGTCGGTGGCCAGGTCGATCCGGCCCTTGAGGACGCGGCCGACGTAGAGCTCGTTGACGCCCGTCGGGTGCACGATCGCGGCCTCGACGTCGAAGCCGTCGGTGGTGTTGCGCAGCGCCTCGACGCTCTCGACGGTGGTGAACGGCGTCGGTCCCTCACCCAGGAGCATCGCGGGGCCGCGGTCGCCGGGCTCGGTCGGACGGTCGATCCGCCAGTAGCCCATCTCGGCGGCGAGCGGGGTGTGGTCGTCGTCGAGCAACCACGTGGTGGACGAGTAGTTGAGGTACGGCAGGCCGTCGTGGCTGAAGCTCACGCGCTGGCCGAACTCGTAGGTGCGGGGCGCCTCTTCGTCACCGACGGGGTACTCCACGGCGCCGGTGCCCTCCCAGACGCCGACGAGCCACGACAACGGGACCAGTTCGGGCGCCAGGCCCTCGGGGAGCTCGATCAACGCTGACCCTTGAACAGCTTCACGACGACGACGACCGAGATGAACGCGATCGCGAGCGACGCCAGGCCGAGGAGGCCCACGTAGAACAGCTCGAGCGCAAGCAGCGAATCCATGCCCCGGAGTCTACGCGGCTCGGCTCAACGCGCCAGGAGCACCACCGCGGTGACGAGCACCACGACGAAGGCACCGGACGACGCGATGCTGATCCGTTCGACCAGCCCGTCCTTCGTCGCGGTGATGAGCTGGAGCACGAAGCTCACCATCACGCAGGCGACGAACACGAGCAGCAGCCAGGCGAAGGCGTCGCGCTCGGCGAGCGTCAGGACGAGCACCGCCCCGACGACGGCCAGGATCCAGACCGGCAGGACGGACGTCAGCTTGAGGCGCCGCTGGTCGGTGGGCTGCACTGGCTGGGTCACGCGTTCCATCATGACAGGGGTCACGCCCGGCGCGCAGGCGCAGCGGCTCCGCGCCCGGCGCGCAGGCGCAGCGGCTCCGCGCCCGGCGCGCGCTTGCGGGTTGCCGCGCAAACCGTCCGGCCGGATGAGGACTTCCCGAGCATCACTAGGATGTGTCCACGACGTCATCCACCTGCGGAGGTCCTGTGGCACAGCTCCTGGTACTCACCTCGACCGCGCCCGGCGACGTCCTGCCGAGCCTCGGTCTCCTGAGCCACAGGATCCGTCACGTGCCGGCCGAGGCCGCACAGCTGGTCAACGCGCCGCAGAGCGACCTGATGTTCGTGGACGCCCGCACCGACCTGGTCAGCGCGAAGGCCCTGTGCAAGATCCTGGCCTCGTCCGGCTCGACGACGCCCATCGTGCTCGTCGTGACCGAGGGTGGCCTGACCGCCGTCAACAGCGAGTGGAACGTCGACGACGTGGTGCTCGAGAGCGCGGGCCCGGCCGAGATCGACGCCCGCATCCGGCTGTCCGCGGGCCGTGCTGCCAAGGGGCAGTCCAGCTCGAAGATCCAGGCGTCGGGTGTCGTCATCGACGAGGCCAGCTACTCGGCGAAGGTCCGCGGCCGGCCGCTCGACCTGACGTTCAAGGAGTTCGAACTGCTGCGCTTCTTCGCCACGCACCCGTCCCGGGTCTTCACGCGCGAGCAGCTGCTCAGCGAGGTCTGGGGCTACGACTACTTCGGTGGCACCCGCACGGTCGACGTGCACGTCCGACGTCTCCGCGCCAAGCTCGGCGACCTCGAGTCGCTCATCGGCACCGTCCGCAACGTCGGGTACCGCTTCAACGTCTACGACGACGAGGCCGAGCGCCTGATGGGCCAGTAGTGCCGGACCTCGCACGGTTCGTCGTGCCCGGTGAAGCACCGCCGTTCTCGGACCAGACCCTGGTCGACGTCCGCGCCGGGCGCGCAACCGTCCTCGCCGTCGACGACGGGGTCGCCGCGGTCCGTGACGGCGAGCTGGAACTCGTGGTCGACCGGGAGGCCCGTGGTCGCGGCACCGGCACCGGCCTCGTCACGCAGGCGCTCGCGCTGGGCGGCGGGGCCGCTCCCGTGCTCGCCTGGGCACACGGGGACCACCCCGCAGCGCGGGCCCTGGCCGATCGGTTCGGCTGGCGCGCGGTCCGGACACTGCTGCAGCTCCGGGCGCCGATCGACGGAGCCGGGCCCTCTCCGGACGCGGCTTCTGCCGACGTGCCGGCCGGGTACAGCCTGTCCGCGTTCCGACCCGGCACCGAGGACGAGGCCGACTGGCTCGCCCTGAACGCCGCGGCCTTCGCGCACCACCCCGAGCAGGGCCGGATGACGCTCGACGACCTGCACGCCCGCGAATCGGACGCCTGGTTCTCCGGCGAGGACCTGCTGCTGCTCCGCGACGCCTCGGGGCAGCTCGCCGGCTCGTGCTGGCTCAAGGTCGAGGACGGCATCGGCGAGTTCTACGCCGTCGCCGTCCGGCCCGACCTGCAGGGACAGCGGCTCGGCGGGGTGCTCATGCGCGCGGGGACCGCTCGGCTCAGCGGCCGCGGGCTGACCGCCGCCGCACTGTACGTCGAGGGCGACAACGAACCCGCGCTGGCGCTCTACCGACGGTCCGGGTTCGAGCAGTACGCGATCGACGTGCAGTACGCCGCGCCGGAGCAGGCGGAGGCGCCGACCGGCCGGTAACATTGCGTGGTCGGCGAGGGGTCGGCCAGCGGGGGAATCGGGAAGTCGGGGACGCAGTGGCGCAGTACGGTCAGGGTGAGCCACTCGGTGCGTCGTACCGGTTGGTCGAGCTGCTCGGGACCGGTGCCACCGGCGAGGTCTGGCGCACCGAGCACACCGCGACCGGCGAGCACGTTGCCGCGAAGCTGCTCCGTGCCGAGCTCGCCGCCGACCCGCAGATCGTCGAACGCTTCGTCCGCGAGCGTTCGGTGCTCCTCGCGCTGCAGCACCCCTCGATCGTGCGGGTGCGGGACCTGGTCGTCGAGGGCGACCGGCTCGCGATCGTCATGGACCTGGTGCCCGGTGGGTCCGCGCGCGATCTGCTCGCATCGAACGGTCCGCTGACCCCGCGGGACGCTCTGACGATCACCGCCGAGACCCTCGACGCCCTCGCCGCGGCGCACGAGCGCGACGTGACCCACCGCGACGTCAAGCCCGACAACGTGCTGCTCCAGACCCCCTGGGCCGCCGGTGCGACGGGCGACGTCCGGGTCACCGACTTCGGCATCGCGTCGGTCGTCGCCGAGCGTGAGCGCACCACCACCGGGCTCCTCGGCACGCCGCAGTACATGGCGCCCGAGTCGATCAGCCACGGCCGCGCCGGTCCCGCTGCGGACGTCTACGGCGCCGGGGTCATGCTCTACGAGCTGCTGTCCGGCCGCACGCCCTTCGCCGGGCCCGGCACGGACTTCGCCGTGGCGTACCGGCACGTCACCTCGAACCCACCGCCGCTCGACGTGCCCGGTGCGCTGTGGTCCGCGGTGTCCGCCCTGCTGACGAAGGACCCGAACAGCCGTCCGGCAGCAGCGGACGCCGCGGCGACCCTGCGGCGACTCGCCCGGTCCCTCGCCTCGGCCCCTGCGCTGGCCGCGACGAGCGACCCGGACGCGTTCGACGAGGTCGAGCGGCCCGCCACCGTGGTCCGCGGGGTCCGTCCCGAGCGCGATGCTGATCGGGATGACACCGGGGTACTAGAGGACGAAGCCCTGGCAGGGCCGGCTCCGGAACTGGGCCCGGCCGGATCGCAGACCGTCATCCGGCCGATGGCCCGACAGCCGCTGCCGGCCGCCCCCGCTGCCGAGCCCCCACCGGCGCGTCGGTTCGCCCGTCCCGAGTGGCTGACGAACCGTGCGCTCCTGTTCGGTGGCATCGGCGTCGTGCTCGTGGCCGCACTGGTCGTCGGTGGCGTCGTGTGGCTGCCCGGTGCGCTGCGGAAGACGCCGGGCGCCGGCACCGCGACCGCACAGGCCGCCAACGCCTACCAGCAGGACCGCCCACTGCCCACGGGCCTCGCCACCACCCGCCGCGCGACCATCGACCCCGCGAAGGGCACCGTCGACCTGCGCGTCACGTACGCGGCGCAGGCGTCGGCCCTCACCGGTCCGTTCCTCGAAGTCGTGCCGGGCTCCCGCTCGGGGGCGTCCTGCCCCGCGGTCACCTGGTCCGGCGAGGGCATCTCGGCGAAGCGCAACCAGCCCTCGCTGACTGGTGTCGATACCGCGTGCGCCTGGGCCCTGTCCGGGGTCGAGGTTCCCGCCGGCGGCGACGTCACGGTCGAGGCCTCGGTGCCGCTCGCTTCCGTCACGGACGGCGCGGCGCTGCAGACGTGGCTCGACAGTGTCGGCGAGGCGACCACTGCTGCCGTGAGCGACGACTCGGTGCGCGGGACCGCCTACCCGGTCCAGCGGCTGCAGGGCGTCGAGGTCCGCACGCCCGACCGCACGGTCAGTCAGACGGCCCTGCCGGTCACCCTGGTGCCGGTGTGGCCGAACGGTGCCGACGAGCTCAACCCGCTCTACCGCAGTCCCGCCACGGGACGCCCGTCGCAGATGCTCGTCGACGTGGCCGGCGGGGAGTCCGGCGTGCGGTTCGCCGACGGCTGCTCGGGGGCGTTGGCCGTGTCCTCCGACGGGCTGGTCGTCACGGCGCTGTCGGTCGCGCCGTCGTGCACGGTGCGGGCGACGGTGGGGAACTTCACGAACCTCGAGAGCTCGCCCTTCGGGATCACGACGCGCGACTGAGCGCGCTCTGGTCGTGACTGCGGGTCGATCCTGCCGTCCGTGGCGGACGCAGCCACGGGCCTCCAGGTCGACGGTCTCGGCGTCTCCGTCAGCTGACAGCAGACGCGGTCTGCACGAGACGGACGGTCCCGCCTGAAGCGGCGTAGCCGCGGCCGACGGTCAGCGCGACGGGCGCGCGACGCGGCAGCGTGACGCCGAGGAGCTCGCCGTCGTAGTCGACGTCCGGCTGCAGCAGCACACCACACCGGGACTTCCGGACCGAACGGGTCCAGTGGCTGTACATCGACCGGAGGTCAGCGGACCGGCCGGCCGCCACGACGCACAGTCCGGGGCGCTCGGTCGTGAGCAGCGTCGCGATGGCCTGGTCGCCGTCCTCGAACCGCTCCGCGTCGTCGATCAAGAGCAGCACCGGACCGCGTTCGAGCCGGAGCCCGGCCAACAGGGCCGGGACCTCGTCAGGGCCGACGGCGATGCGGTCGAAGGAACCGGAGGCGAGCGGGGAACGGCGGTCACAGATCGCCCACACGGCCGGACGCACGCCCTCGGCTGTCCGCGCGAGCTCGGCGACGGCGAGGAGCACGCTCGACTTGCCGGACCGGGCCGGGCCGGCGACCAGCACGTGTTCGCCGTCGTAGACCTCGACCGACGCCGGCTGCAGATCGTCCTCCGCGATGCCGATCGGGATCCGCCAGGGCTCACCCGCGAACACCGCTCCGGCGCCGAGCTCGTCCACGAGCACGGCATCGGGCAGCCGACCGACGGCACTCGCCTTCCGGCTGCTGCCCGGACGGGTGTCCGCGATCCGGGTGACGGCCTCGGCGAGCGGGACGTCCGGGGTCGCGACGTGCGACTGCAGCCGCATGGTCGAGTCGATGAAGCGGCCGGGCACCGGCGGCGGGACGTCCTTGGGGCGGACCCCGATGGACGCGTAGTCGTAGGGGTCCGCGAGGCGGAACATCCACTTCTGCGTGGTGACCTCGTCCATCGCCGACGGCACGGCCTTCGCGCGCGTCGTCGAGACCGCGAAGGAGATGCCGAGCGCGGGTCCCTCGGCGTACACCCGGTAGAGCGCGTCGAGCAGCTGCTGCCCCTCGAAGTCCTGGTACTCGTCGCGCAGGGCGGCGAGGCCGTCGATGAGCACGACGGCACGGCGTCCACCGGGTGCCGCACGACGACGCTCGAGCTCGACGCGGAGGTGCCGCAGGAACCGCGTCTGCAGCTCCCCCGCACCCGCACCGGAGCCGACGTAGGCCGTCGTGTGCGGCAACTGCGCGAGTGGGGCGAGGTCCCCCGGACCCATGTCGAGCACCAGCAGGTCGAGCTCGTCGGGGCTCGACGCTGCCGCGAGCTGCAGCGCGATCGTGGCGAGCGCGGTGCTCGTCCCGCTGCCCGGGATGCCCATGAGCATGAGGTTGCCCTCGTCGAGGTCCCATCCGGTGGTGACCTGGCGCTGGTGGTCCGGGTCGTCGGCGAGCGCGACGGGCACCGTCGTGGATCGCCCGTCGGTCAGGGCGGCGAGCTCGACGCGGTCGCCGAGCGCCTCGGGCCAGATCGGACGCGGCGGGGCGTACCCGGCAGCCTCGTTCGCCTGCCCGATCGCCTCGATGAGCTGGTCGAGGTCGGTGACGTCCGACGCGGTCGGCGCCGGTGCCGGCATCGGCGCCGGGACACCGAACACATCCGTCGGCCGGACCGAGACCGGCTGCTCGGCACGCTCGTCACGGGCTCGGCCGGTGACCAGAGCGGTCTGCACCGGGGTGATGTCGTCCTGCCCGAGCTTCACGTAGGCGCGGCCGGTCTGCTGTCGACCGATCCCGGCTGCGGCGGGGACACCGATGACGTTCGTCGAGTCCTCGCGGCTCTGCACCCGCAGGGCGACCCGCATGTTCGTGTTCGCGAGGATGTCCTCGCTCACCACACCGGCCGGCCGCTGGGTGGCGAGGATCATGTGGACGCCGAGCGTTCGGCCGACGGCCGCGATGCTGACGAGCGACGTCAGGACGTCCGGGAAGTCCTTCGCGAGCATCGCGAACTCGTCGACGACCAGCAGGAGCCGCGGCATCGGCTCGACCGGCTTCGTCGCCAGGTAGGCATCGAGGTTGTCGATGTCGGCTCCGGCTGCGGCGAACACCCGCTGGCGTCGTTCGAGTTCAGCTTCGAGTGCCCTGATCGCACGGTCGGCGAGCTGTTCGTCGAGGTTGCTGATCGTGCCGATGGTGTGCGGGAGGCGCTCACACGCCGCGAAGGCCGCACCGCCCTTGAAGTCGACGAGCAGGAAGTTCAAGCGTGTCGGGTCGTTCCGCGCGGCGAGCCCGGCCACGAGGGACCGGAGGAACTCGCTCTTGCCCGAACCCGTCGTGCCGCCGACCAGGCCGTGTGGGCCGTCGCGCACCAGGTCGATCTCGAGCACACCGCTCTCGGACGAGCCGATCGGGGTCGAGAAGCCCGTGCGGGCGTCCCACGCCGTGCGGATCCCCTCGCTCGACAACAGCTCGGGCAGGCGGACGAGCGAGGGCAAGGACGCCCCCGGCACCAGCAGTTCAGGATCGTCGAAGTGGGCGACGCTCCGGGCACTGCGCTCGGCGGTCTCGACGCTGAGGCCGGCGAGCACGACGTCCTCGACACGGGTGCGGTCCTCTGGGCGGTAGACCGTGGCGGCGGCATCGGCACCGACCGTGATGATCGACGTGCAGGCGGCGGGGAGCTGCTGCTCGTTCGTCGCGATGACGATCCCGCTCACCCGGCGTGGTCGCTCCCCCGGGCGCAGGGATTGCCCGGGCACCGAGCGGCCCTGGCCGAGCAGGTTGCGGGCGGGAGCATCCCGTCCCTCGGTGAGCACCTCGGAGTCGACCACGACGAGCAGGTTCGGCGTCGGCAGCTCGTCGAGCGACTCCCGCAGGCCACGGAGCATCGCCGCGCTCTGGTCGCGCTGCGCCGACATCCAGCGGGCGCCGGTACTGCTCCCCGCCACACGCGCGTGCGGCAGCCAGGAGGCCCACCCCCAGTCCTCCGCGCGGCCCGCGTCGCAGAAGACGCCCACCGTCAGGTCCGCTGGACCGCAGTGCACGGTGGCCTGCGTGAGCAGGCTGCGCGCCAGGGCGAGGGCGCCCTGACGGTCGCCGACGATCCCGACGACGCCGGCGTCGGACAGGTCGGCAACCACCGGCGCGGCCGTCAGACGGCTGTCGGCGATGGCGGCCTTCGCCTCGTCCTCGAGCTTCGCGGACGCTGCACGCTGGTCGACCTCGGGCCGCCAGGGAGCGTCCCCGGTGCCGGCGTGCAGGCTCAGGAAGTCCTCGTCATCCGAGCGGCGCTGCCACAGCAGGGTGGTCGGCAGCTCGGCTCGCCGCACCACGGTCGCCGGATCGGGCACGAGCTCCTGGCGGCGGGCGGCCTCGACGGCCGCGGCTTCGGAGATCTCACCGCGGAAGGACTCCACGGCCTCGGCGAAGCGGGTGTCCTCCTCCTTCAGGTTCTTCGCGCGGCGGTGCTTCTGCTCGAACCACATGCCGATCGCGGTGACCGGGGAGAGCAGGGCGAAGAGCGCGAACCGTGCGTCGCCGAGCAGGAGCACCATCGCCCCGGCGAGCACCAGGGGCGCGGCGACGGTGATCCAGCTGAACTTCGACGCCGGTGGCACGTCCTTGCGTCCGGGCGGCACGACCGTCTCGGCGTCGGAGGTCCGTCCGGCGCGCGGTGGACGGTTGAACGGCGCCGTCGCCGCCGGGGTCAGGTTCGCCATCGAGCCGGCCGCCGGCACGGGCACCTCGTCGAGCGCCGGCCGGACGAGCAGCACGGCCCCGCCCACGATGACGCTCGTCGTCCCGGTGAGCAGGACCCCCTCGGCATCGATGCGCTCCCCGGCGATGACGGTGCCGTTCGTCGATCCCGCGTCGCGCACCCGGACACCGTCGTCCTCGCGCTCGACGGTGCAGTGCTCCCACGACGCGCTCTCGGTGGGGAGCACGACGTCGGCCTGCGGCGCCCTTCCGACCACGAGCTTCCGCCCACGAGAGACCGGCACCACGAGCCCGGCTTCGAGCCCGCCGGCGAGCGTGACGGTCCAGCCGTCGGTGCCGAGCGGACGCTCCTCGGGGGTTCGTCCGATGCGGGATCCCTCGAGCAGCACGAGGTCCCGGAGCGGGGTGTCGACGCTGGTGCGGTGCCCGTCGACCGCCAGGGTGGTGCCGGGTTCGAGCGTGAGGCCGATGGCCGCGGACACGAGGTCCCCGAGCGAGGATGCGCCGGACCACCCGTCGACCTCGACCGCATCACGTCGGTCGTCGAGCTCGATCAACAGGCGCATGCTCGCGTTCCTCTTCCGGGTCGGTGCGTGGGTGGGTCAGTCCGTGCTGGAGTCGTCGAACCAGACGAGCGACGCGGTCCGGGCAGCGTCGGTTCCGCTCCCGGTGCCGTCGCCGGACGCGGTGCTGGCCGGACGGAGACCGAGCTGCTGTGCCGACGCCGCGAGCACCGTCGCGGGCGTCCCGAGGGCCTGCTGCCGCGTGAAGTCGAGTGCCGGACCGGCGATGCCCGCATCGGCGTCGAGGTCGAGCGTGGCGAGGGCATCGGTGACGTCCGCCGGCTCGACGCTCCGCGCCGAACCGACGGCGCGGACCAGGGCGATGACGGCGTCGTGGCTACGCGAGTCCGCTGCGCCCGCGACCGCCGAGAACGGCTGGTCACCGGTCAGGTTCTCGGCGTCCTGGTCACCGGCGAGCACCCGGACACCGCCGAGGAAGGCGGACATCGCGCGGCCCCCGGCATCGGAGGCGAGCGCTCGGGCGTCGTCGGTGGCGACACCCACGGTCCGGAAGGCGCCGCTCAGGCTGCCGCCGGCTTCGACGAGCGCTGCGCCGAACGCCGGGCTCGTCGCATCCGGGGTGAGGACGACCGGCACCGTGACGTTCTCGGCCTGGAGCGCGGCGACGAAGGCACCCTGGCGCTGCGCGGAGCCACTGACGACGACCGCGTCGGAGTCCGGCGTCACCGTCTTCGCGTTGGCATCGGCATCGGCGTCTTCCTCGTTGCTCGTCGCGCCGGTGCGCTCGGCGACGGTCGTGGCCAGCGCTGCAGCGTCCGCGGTGTCGTCCCCGTCCAGGACGTGCGCGACCCGCAGGCCCGCCGGAGCACCGCCGCCCAGGTCGACCAGCAGTGGCGCGTCGGCGTCGCCGAGTGCCGTGGTCATCGCCGTGCTGATCGAGCCAGCCGCCGGCGCCGTCGACCAGGAGTCCTTCTCCGCCGGAGCGTAGGGCAGGACGACCGGGATGCCCTTCGCCGCAGCAGCAGTGAGGGCGCCGGACACGTGGCTGCCCGACGAGGCGACGACGATGCCCGCGACCCCGCTCTTCGCGAGGGCCTCGACCGCGGCCGTGCCCCCGGCAGCGGTCCCGCCGTCGTTCTTCGTGACGAGCGCGACGTCGGTGCCACCGAGTGCGAGCCGACGCTCCGCCACCAGCGCACCCTGCGCCGCTTCGTTCCACTCGGATCCCTCGCCGTCGCCGAGGGTGACGATGACGCCGATCGTCGTCTTCGCGGGGACGTGCCCCACCGTGATCTTCACCGGCACGGTCGCCGAGACCGCTTCGGCCGGGGTGCTGCTGCCGAACACCCGGAACGTCAGGACGGCGGCGACCACCGCGGCCACCAGGAGCACCGCGATGCCGACGAAGAGCAGCGGACGGCGGCTGCGCGGACGCGTTCCGTCGGCGCTCTCCGTCGCCGTGACTTCGGTCGTCTTGTCGCTCATCGGTCCGCCCCGATCCGGAAGGTGTACAGCGTGGTCGACGTCGCGCTGGCCGGGACCTTCAGCTGGAACGCCGGCAGCGTCGTCGCCGCATCGAGCGATGCACGGAACTGCTCCTGCTGGAGCAGGATGCCGGCGACGTCCTCGGCCCGGACGTTCGCGTACCCCGCGGCGTTCTGCGACGCCAGGGCGAGCTGGTAGTCGGCGGAGTCGGACTTCGCCGCGCTCGTGGCCATGGCGCCGAGGATGCCGGAGCCGTTGACCTTGCGGTCGCCCAGGTCGAGCATCACGCGGTTGAGGTCGCCGGTCAGCAGCGTCGAGGCACCCTGCACGTCGCGCGTCGAGGCGCTTGTGCTGGCCGCGATGCGCTCGAGGCTGGACGCCGTCTGCCGGTCGACCGCGGAGGAGAGCTCCGAACCCTCTTGCTCGAGCGTGCTCTTCTGCTCGTCGATCGTGCCCTTCGAGTCCTTCGTGACCTCGCCCGAGGTGGACCGGAGGCCGGCGATCGACTTGTCGAAGGCCGAGATGACGGCGTCACGACTGCCCTTCGCCGTCTCGCTGACCTGCCGCACCTGCTGGTCGATGATCTCCTGGACGTCCTTCTCGGACTGCGTGGACGCGTCTGCGAAGGCCTTGCGGACGGCGTCCTGCAGCTCGGTCTGCTGGGCGCTGATCGCGGTCAGCTGGGTGCCGACCACATCGCTCGACTTCGTTGCCTGCTCGACCAGTTCCTCGAGCTGGCGGGCTGCGCCGTCGACCGAACCCCCGTCGTTGCGCACCGCTCGACGCACCTCCTCGATGCCGTCGTCGAGTGCATCGACGTCGTCGGACAGCGTCGTGATCGCGGCACCGATGCCGGTCGCGGAACGGAGATCGGTTGCCGCGATCACCGCGTCCCACTGCTTCGCCTGGTCCGTGAGGCGTTCATCCATCGGGGTGCTGAACCGTCCACCGGGCTTCAGCGTCGTGCCCTCTTCGGCGCCGGGGCAGGGGGTCGCGGTCAGGTAGCCCCGCAGCGCATCCGCCTGTTCCGCGTCGAGCTGGTCGGTTGCCGCGAGGGCGCAGAGCTGGTCGGCGACCTCACGGTTCTGCGCCTGCATCGAGGTGCTGAACAGACCATCGCCGGCGTTGCCCACGAGCCCGCTCGCTGCGATTGCCTGCCGGTTCACCGTCGTGACGGCGTCGCGCACGGGGCCGAGGTCGTTGGCGGTCTGGTCACGCAGGTCCTGCAAAGCCTGCAGGGTGCGAGCAACCTCGCCGGTGCCGTCGCTTCCGAGGGCCTGGACCGCGGTGTCGATCTCGCCGAGCTTGGCGCGCAGGGCGTTCGACTGCTCGATCGCCGTGTCCGCGAGCTTGGGGTCGAGCTGGTCGGCGAGCTGCTGCCCGGTGCTGACCAGACCGATCAACGAGGTGCTCACCGCACGCGACGATTCCCAGAGCGCGCAGGTCAACGATCCACGGGCCTCCTGAGGGGCGCACGTCGCTGCGTCCGGTGACGCCGGGCCGACGGATCCCGCCAACTGCGCACTGACCTGCTGCTTGCACGCCTCGCTCGCGTCGGCGTAGCCCTCGAGCTGCGACGAGACGCGGAGCAGGTTGCCGTAGACGCTGCCGCCCGCGGTCGAGGTCTTCGGCGTCGCCGCGCACCCGTTGCCGTCGAGCACCGTGGCCGGTGCCGTCGCCGAGGTGTCGCCGAGCAGGCTGTCGAGACTCGTCGTGGTCTGCTGGAGCTGCTGCAGCACGGTGGACTGTGTCGCCTTCACGGTCGCCCCGAGGTCGCCGTTCAGGGAACCGAGCTCGCCGGACAGGGACCGCATGGTGCCCGCCAAGGACGAGCTGCTCTCCTTGAGCCGCTCGGCCGTGCTGACTCCGAGGGTCTTCGACGTGGTCTCGAGGTTCGACCGGACCTCGGTGATGGTGCCACCGGCGCGCGCCAGCACCTCGTTCACCTGCGAGATCAGGTCGATCGTGCGGCGCTGGAGCGCGAGTTCGGAGTCACTGTCGGACCCGAAGGCCGCGTTGACGACGCCCGTGGAGGACAGGTCCGTGGACAGCCCGGGCTGCGCGGCGACGTCGAACGTGGGCGCCGTGAAGTCCTTGACGTCGGCGACGAGGTGCAGCGTGCTGCTCGCGCCGGATGTCGGCGGTGCCAGCAGGCGGCCCCACTGGACGACCGCGTCCCCGTCCTCGTTCGTGCTGACGACTCCGTCCGTGGACGAACCGGAGTCAGCGGCATCGGTGACGATCCGGTCGGCCGCGGTGCCGGTGAGGACGGTCGAAGCGGCGACGCTGAAGGGCGCGCCCACCAGCGCCGGCGTCGAGCGAGAGGTCCCGGCGACGTCGTAGGTCAGGTTCTTCGACGTGACCGTGAGGTTCTCGATCGTCAGGTCGATCGCGATCCGGCCCGAGTACCCGTCGAGGTCGGCGAGGTCGGTACCGGTCTTCTTGGACGTCGAGTACTGCGTCGTGATGCGGAGCGGGAGGTCGCCAGCCGCCTTGGCGGGGTCGTGGTCGGTCGTCGCCGACGAGGAGTCCTTGCCCGCGACGGAGATCGCAGTGTCGGAGATCGACGTGATCGAGCCGTCCGCGGCCAGACGCGTGTCGACCGTCTGCAGGATCCGTGACGGGTCAGCCACCGGCTTGTCGTCGGACGTGCACCCGGCGAGCACCAGCGCGGCGATGCCGGTGACGGCGACCGCCCCCACGAGCCGGCGAGTGGTGCTTCGTGCTCCGGTGTTCCCGGCACGCTGGTTGATCACGGTCTTCCCCCCAAGAGAATCGTCGAGCACATCGATGCTAGTTGCTCGATGGCGTCGGGTCCGCGTCGATCGGCCGCCCTGGCCGCCCCCGTTCGGGCCACACGCCCCGACTGGCATACAACGTATCGCATCCGGAGCGTCGCGCGATCGCTGTCCACAGCCGCGCTGATACTCTGCACGCATGATCCAGGGGGACCAGGGCTTCGGGCCCATCGAACGACGACGTCCATACGCACGACCGGGGGCAGATCGGTGACACTCAACCTCTCGCCGGTCCTCATCGCGCTGATCGCGATGATCGCGATCCCGGCCGCCGTCAGCGCGCTCGTCCGCCGGAGCGATCGCAAGCGACCACCGTCCACCGTCGTGGGCGACGAGGCGTACGGCGTGCTCTTCACCGTCCGCGCACGCCGGTGGAACTACCTCTTGCTCCGGATCATCGGGATCGTGTTCATCGTCGTGGGAGGGTTCTTCTTCCTCGCCACGCTCACGCTGCTCGACGACCCTGACGCGATCGGGATGCTCATCACTGCTGTCGCCATGGTGCTGTTCGGGATCCTGTTCGTCTACCTCGGCGTCGGGCAGAAGCGCCGTCGCGTCGAGGCGTACGACTCCCAGCTGGTGGTCACCCCGATGTTCCGCGCAGCACGGACCATCGACCCGACGGCGATCAAGCACATCCGGCCCACCACCAACCGATTCGGCGGCCTGGACATCAAGGTGAACGGGCAGCGCGGCGTCATCAGCGTCATCTCCATCGATGCGGCCTACCCGGAACTGTGCGCATGGCTCGAGCAGCGTGCGCCGGCGCAGTGGAACGATTTCGTCCGGGTCTTCGGGCACTGACGAGCGCCTCAGCCACCCTCAGGCCGGCTCGAAGCTCTTGACGTAGACGGCCTGTCGAATCGTGTTGAGGAAGCTCTGCACGGCGAAGGAGCCCGCACCGACGTCGAACTCGTAGCGCTCGCCCGAGACGACGGTCTCGGCGAGGTCATCCTCGTTGTCACGGGTGACGCCCCGCTGCAGAACGAGTGTTCCGCAGTCCGAGGTCTCGAACACGATCTGCGACGTCGACGAACCGATCCCCTTCAGCGAGTGGGACGATTCGGCGCTGCTGTGGGCAGAGGTGACGGTACAGACTGCATGCACCCGGTGTCCTGCGTCGTACACCTTCAAGGTGATCGGCCCGACGAAGAAGCCCAGCAGGGGTACGAGGACAACGACAGCGAGGACGATCGATGCCGCGACCCTTTCCCGCCGCACGCGCCTTCTCCGTGCGACTCGTTCAGCGCCGGTATCAGTCAACCGTGACTCCGACGCCCGTCGTGCCGACAAACTGGCCAGCCGGCAGGCAGTCCACCGTCCCGGCATCGGGACGGACGCGCCACGGCCTTCCCGCGGCTCCCCTTCGTCAGCTCGAACCCGTACGTTTCAGGCGAGAATGCATCACGCCAAACCGACCTTCCGCCAATCCACTTTGCCATCCTCCCGCCTGTTCTTCCAGTTCGAGAGGCCCCCGGCCAAAGCAGCTCAGCTCCGCCGCCGGCCATCACGGCGATGGTCACCACAGGACCCAGCGGCGTGCACATCGCGAGTTTCACGCCGTAGGCGGCAACGTTGGCCCCGACACCCTGGACCGCTCCTGCGATGGCCAGCTGCCCGCCTTTGGTAAACATAGTGGCACTTGCTTGTCGGACCCCTGCCCCGCCAGCCGTGCGCAGGATCTGAGCCACCTTCGGGATGACTTGAAGCGTTCAGCCCCCTATGCAGAGCGGAATCGGTAGACGGTGGGGAGGCGGTTGATCACACCAAGAAACGATCGAAGTGCGTAGGACCCAGTGCCCACCTCCAATTTCACCCGCCCAGCTTCTTCGAGCCTGGTCGCAACCTGCTTCGAGTTTGCCTGAGTAACACCTTGACGAAGCAGCAGCGACCCGCAGTCCTTCGTCTGTATTTCAACCTCCGCGCGCGAACCACCAATCCCAATTCGGTTGACATTGCTACCAGTTCCCGCATGAGCCGATTTCACGTCACATGATATCCAAGCGTGGCGTGCCGCGTCGTAGGCATTCAGCGACGCCGGCGCAACGAACACGGCGATCACTATCAGGATCACTACACCGAGCGCCGAAAAATAGCGCATCCAACGCGACCTCGAGTAGGCGTCTCGGCTCACATGACCTGGAGCGTTGCCGACGGATCGCGCGGTTGAATCGTCGCTCATAACACGCACCCTCTCATTGCCCCGGCGAAGGTGGCCCCTTTGCCCCGAAAACAAATCCGGCCAGAGCTTCCGGGAGCAAATCCGCCACGGTCAACGTTGGGTCGCGCGATCTCGTGATCCACAGACTGTCTCCCTCCGACAACATGGTCGACAGCGGTCTGCGCCCTCGCTGACCCCGTGCCAGTCAACCGTCACTCCGACCCGACGAACGCTATCCGACGCCTTCGACCCAGGGAATGCTCATCTACAGATGATCTCGAAGACGCCCGCCGGGCGAGCGGGCAGCGTCGCCCGATTGGCGAAGCTACCCACCAAGAACATCGCTGACAATACCCCACCTTGACCCGCAGGAAGCTATTTACTCACTTCTGCGTACTTGTAAATCGTTGGTGCCACCTTCACTATCTTGAGACCCGAGCGCAGATTATACGAGCCTGCCCCGACTTGAAACCGATAGTCTTCACCGGCGTTGACCGCGGCAGCTATTCTCTTCATGTTTGATCTATCAACACCGTTCAGGTAGAGAAGGTTGCCACAGTCGGTGTGGAAGGTAACTTGCGATTCCGACCCCCCTGCGCCTTTCGCGGATCGCGAAGACGAAATATTCGCCTCCGCGGATCGCACGTTACAGACGACTTCGATGCGATGCCCATCGTCATACCACCGTAGAATCGACGGGCCGAACCCGAAGACGATGACCGGGACACCGATCACCAGAAGAAGAATTGCCACGGCGCTCAGACGTTCCCGTCGGATCCGGGCTCGGCTCTTTGCTACACGGGTGGCTCTCGCCGGCGTCTGGTCTTCCGCAGGAACGCTCACGAGAAGACTCTATCCTCGGTGCCGAGCGATTGGGCTGTGCACGTCAGGTCCTTCAGCGCCTCCTACAACGCCGCTCCAGAAGCTCCTGCTGAGGTTCGCGCCCGAAGCGTCACCGCCGGGCCGAGCTATCTCGTTCACAACGCTCTGGAATCCTCCTACCGCGGAGTCGACACCCTTGCTCACCACGGCACTAGCCGCTTGCGTGGCAGTCGACACTCCTTCAAGATTCGCGTGACGGCCGGTGGATCCTGCAACGTCGTCGAGGTTCAGCCTCGAAGCCAACATCGAACCGAGCTTCGGCGCGGAAGCGCTGGATACTGCACTAAAAGCCGTGCCTGTTGCCATTCCCACACCCCCGGCTTGGAGATACCCACCGGCGTCACCTTGCCAGCCCGTTTTCACTCCGTAGTCAGCCATGTTGCTCGTAGCGTTCTGCACACCGCTGGAGATCGCGGATCGCCCTGCTTCCCCGAGCACTCGAGATCCACCCGCTCGCGCTACCCAGCTGATGCTCGATCTACCCAGAGCGGGAACGGCCTTGGACAAGCCGAGTGAAGTCCCTCCTCCAACCGCGCCAGCGACTCCACCGATCAGGGCATCGACACCGACCGCGCCCCAATCGACCTTCCCGTCCTTCCCGCGATTCGACTTGATCGACATCCCCCCAGCGAGGGCCGCGCCGCCGCCGGCCATCACTGCGATGGCCACCACTGGCCCCAGCGGTGTGCACATCGCCAGGACGGTTGCGGCGATCCCGACGCCGATGGCGATGTTGGAGATGAGTTCCGAGTGCTCGTCAGCCCAGTCGCGCACGTTGGCGATCGCACCCTGGTTCGCCTCCCGGTACGCCTGCAGGTCCTTGTCCGTCGCCGGCCGCAGCCCGAGCGGGTCGACGGCCTGCAAGGGGTCGTTGCCGGCGTACGAGTAGGGGTTCCCCGACCACGCCGCACCCAGGATCGGCGCGAGCGGGTCGACCGACAGGAAGCCTCGCGCCGCAGGGTCGTACACACGTGCGCCGAGCCACTCCAACCCGGCGACGGACACCCCGCCCGAGCCGGTCAGTGCCACCCCCGCGGGCAGCCCGACGTCGGTGACGGCAGCGAGCGCCGCCCAAGGGTCCGCAGCGTCGGTGGCGCGCGCGCTGCGCCACGCGGGCTGCGTGACGACATCGCCGATCGCGGTGACACCCCCCGGCAGGTCGAGCAACGATGTGTCGGCAATGCTGATGAGCGACGGAACGACCGCGGCGGAGTCCCACCACGCCGCGACCCCGGCCACCTCGGCGAGTTCACCCAGGGCATCGACCCAGACGTCGAGCCGACCGGTCTCAGCGTACGAGGCGTCGCGGTCGACGACGGCAGCGAGGTACCCCAGGTCGGACCACGCGTACTCGGTGGTCGAACCGTCGGCGGCGGTCCGCCGGACTCGTCGGCCGAGACCGTCGTGGACGTACTCGGTCCGGCCGCCCACGGTGATCGTCGCGATGATCTGTCCGGCGGCGTCGTACTCGTGGCGTGTCTCGGCCCCGCCGACGGTCTCGGCGACGAGCCGCCCACGGTCGTCGTAGGTCCACGTCGAGTCCCCGGCACGGACGAGCTGGCCGGCAGCGTCGTACTCGTACGACACCACTCCGGACGGTCCGTCGACCGCGGTGATCCGCGCATCGGCATCGCGCTCGATGCGCGTGGTCGCGGCACCGTCGAGCGTCGTCGAGGTGTGCGCGACGAGTGCGCCACCCTCGTACGACCACGACTGCACCAGGTCGCCGGTGGCCGCCTGGACGATCCGACCCGAGGCGTCGTACGAGAACGTGCCGGCAGGGGCGCCGTCCCGTTCTACCCCGACGACGCGGCCGACGGCATCGCGGCGGTAGGTGGTGCGGGTGCCGTTCGGGTCGACCCGAGCCGTGCGGTTGCCGTCGGCGTCGTACTCCCACGCGACGGACCGGTCGCCTCGGGCACGGCGGACGAGCAGGCCACGGCGGTCGCGCTGGAGCTCGTGCTCGATCGTCCGACCGGCACCACGGGTGTGGTCCGACACGACGACCGTGCGGTGGACGGCGTCGCGGGAGATCTCCGACTGCACCGCACCGTCGACGAGCACGGCCCGCTGTCGGCCGGCCGCGTCGTACGTCCACTCGGTCGTTCGTCCCTCGGCATCCGTTTGCCGGACTTGACGGCCGGCGGCGTCGTAGGCCGCGGTGGTCGTCCGGCCGAGCGGGTCGGTGACCGCGACCACACGGTCGGCGGCGTCGTACTCGCGTCGAGTGGTCCCGCCGGCAGGGTCGGTGATCGTCACCAGGCGCCCGCGCTCGTCGTACTCGAACGAGGTGACCCCGTCGAGACCGTTGACGACCTGGATCAGCTGGCCCGCGGGGTCGTAGCGGAACCGACGACGGCCGAAGCGTGCGTCGTGGCTGGAGACGAGCCTCCCGGCCTGGTCGTAGCGGAACCGCGCGGTGCCGGAACCCGGAGTCGTCTGCGTGACCACGCGCCCGACGGCGTCGTACGTGATCTCCTCGACCTCGTCGGTGGGCAGGGTCCGGGCCACGACACGGGAGTCCGCGTCGTAGGTGAGCGTCGTCCGCGCCCCCGCGGCGTCGGTGGCTGCGGCGGGACGCCCGCAGGCGTCGTACTCGTACGTGGAGCGCGCGCCCGAGGGGGCGACCAACGCGACGACGCGACCGGCGAGGTCGCGCTCGAGTCGGGTCAGTCCGCCTTCGCCGTCGACGAGTTCGACGGGGCGACCGGCGGCGTCGTAGGTGATGAGTTCGGAACCGGTCTCGTCAGACGTGGACTCGACGGGTCGGCCGTACTCGTCGAACCGGACGGTCGCCGAGTCGAAGGCGTCACGCAGGGTCGCGACGCCGCTCGCGACGTCGTCCGAGAACTCCTGGCGGACGCCCGTCGGGTCGATGGTCGCCGTCAGCTCGCCGACGACGTCGTACTCACGACGCCAGGTCGCGCCGGCGGGGTCGGTGACGGCCTGGAGGCGCGACAACGCGTCGTGCGCGAACGTCCAGACCGCGTCGCCCGGCAACGCGAGCTCCGCCAGGTTCCCCTGGTCGTCGAACGTCCGCGAGACACGCCGACCCAGCGGGTCGGTGGTCGTCGCGAGCTCGCCGTTCGGGGCGTAGTCGAACGTGGTGCGTGCTCCGAGTGGGTCCACGACCGCTGCGATGCGTGAGCCGGCGCCGTACTCGAAGCGCCAGACGGCCCCGTCGGCGTCACGCCGTTCGACGAGGAGCCCTGCTGCGTCGTAGCGGTACTCGCTCCGGGCGCCGGACGGGCTGACAGCGGCGACCGGGCGACCGGCGGCGTCGCGCTCGATCCGAGCGGTGGCGCCGACGGCGTTCGTGGTCGCGACGAGCTCGCCGAACGCGTCGTGGTCGAAGGTCAGGACCACGCCGGTCGGGTCGACGACGTGGGTGAGCGCGCCGTCTCGCCAGCTCAGCTCAGTCCGGCCGCCGACCGGGTCGGTGATCACCGACGGGTCGCGGTCGTCGCCCACGTACTCGTAGGTGACGACGGCGCCGGCCTCGGTGACGACGGTCGTGACGCGGTCCTGCTCGTCGTACCCGTAGGTCAGGTCACCGCCGGACGGCGTGACGGTGCGGGTCTTCCGGCCGCGGTCGTCGTACGCGTGCACGGTGACGGACCCGTCGCGCTCGGTCGCCGACACCAGGTTGCCGTGGCGGTCGTAGCTCATCGACTGGCGGCGGTCGTCGGAGTCGATGACCCCGACGAGACGCCCCTTGGCGTCGGCGATGTAGGAGTTCGACCTGGATCCGTCGTGGTCGGACACCACCGTGACACGACCGGGCAGGTAGGCGAAGCGCACGGTGCGGCCGTGCGGGCTGACCTGCTCGACGACGCGGCGCTGGTCGTCGTAGGTGTTGTCGACCTCGACGACACCGGCCGCGCTGGTGACCGTCATGATCAGGTCGTCGTCGTTCCAGCCGTAGGTCCGGGTGCCGACGGCATCGGTCACCGTGACGAGGCGGCCCCGGTCGTCGTACCCGTACTCGACGCGGCGGCCGTCGGACGCGCGGAGCACCGTGACCCGGCCGTCGACGTGGTCGACGTCGATCGAGCGGCCTCGCTCGTGCACCAGGCGGACGACGACGTCGTCGCTGTTCCGTTCGATGCGGACCGCTGTGCCGGCTCCGCCGCGCTGTCCGAGCCACTGCCCCGACGGCGAGAAGTCGATGCGCCCGCCCTGGTTGTCGCGGACGACGAGCCGGTCACCCTCGGCCGCGAGCCTGCGGTTCTCGCCGACTCCGCGCGCCCAGCCCTCGCCGTCGCGCGGGAACCGGACCTGGCGGCCGTCAGCACCGACGAAGGACGCGCCTTCGTCGTCGATGAGCAGCCGGGTCTCGAGGATCGACGCCCACCCCGGACCGAAGAGCCCGACGTGCTGGTCGAGGGAGTTGTACATGCGGGTGACCTGCAGCGCTGCAGATGCACCGGTGAACCCGAGGTCGAGCTCCGGTTCGAGGAAGTTGCCCGTCGTGGTGTTGACCGGGTCCATCGAGTAGCCGGTCGTCGGCTGGGCCCCGTAGGCGGACGGCGGATCGAACTGCAGGTCCGTGCGGGACTGCGAGACCCCGGCTGCAGCCAGAGCTGCGGCGAGCGCGGCATCCGAGACCGTGGAGACGGCGCCTTCACCGCCGGCAGCAGCGAACGCGTCGGCGATGGTGTTCGCCCACGTGACGTCCTGGCCGTTGGCGGTGATCCACTGCTCGAAGGCGTTCACCAGGCTCGTCGCGTCGATGTGCCCCCAGGAACACTTCGACGCGAAGTCGGTGAGCTTGCCGCGCACACCGGCCGGCTTGCCGTCGAGGGACTGGTTCAGCGTCGACGACCCGGTGGCGAACGAGCGGAGGTCGGCGGGCTTCGCGGACGACGTCCCGCCCGCACCCCCGCCACCGGAGCCGGGGTTCGGCGTCTGGCGCGGAGTGCTCGGTCCGGTCGCCTGGTCGAAGGTCGGTGCGTCCTCGTGGTGGACGGTGGGCGGCACGGGCGCCCCGGCGACCTTGTCGTGCACCCACTCGAAGAAGTTCCGGTCGCCGTACTCCGCTTCCCAGTCGCGGGCTTCCTTGCGACGAGCGTTCTCCCGCTCGGCGGCGGCCTTCATCTTGTCGACCCACCCCGCGACGGTGCGGAGGTTCGCGGCGATCGTCGAACCGTCGGACGCTGCCGTCGACGCGTTCTCCGCGAAGAGCTCGGAGAAGTGCCCGCGGAACTCTTGCGACGCGGTCGTGACGTAGGACTGCCGTGAGCCGGCCTGTCCCTCGATCGACTCGGCCGCGCCGTTCAGTGCCGTGCTGAGCGCGTCGGCCGTGGCGTTGTCGAACTCGACCGGATCGTTGCCGTGCAGGTCAGCCATGGTTCATCCCCCGAAGTCGTACTGGTCGTGCTGGTCACGCGGCCCCACCGACCGCGAACGCCCGGACCGCCGCGAGCGCGACGGTCCGGGCGGAACGAGTGGCTGCTTACGCGCCGCCACCCGCGGTGAAGATGTCCTGCGAGATCTTGTCGAGCTGCGTGCGGAGCTGCTCGAGCTCGGTCTTCGCCTTGTCGAGGGCGGCCTTGGTCTCCGGCCAGGTCGACCCACGGAACGTCGCCGCGAGCGGGCCGTCCCAGACGTTCGAGTCGGACAGGATCCGGCCCTGGGCGTCGAGCTGCGAGATCTGGTCGGTGAACCCACCGTTGATGATCGACTGGACCTGACGGATGGCGGTCTTGGCCTGCTCGGTCGAAAGGACACGCGACATGATGAACCTCTTTCATTCGTAGCTGCACCCCCGCGCAGTGGAATCCCCCCGGAGGCTCTGACGGGACCCACCATACCCACAAACCGGCGCAGATGTCACCGTTCGTATATCGTGACCGTTCCTTCACAAACGGTCCGTTCACCGCGGGTTTCCACAGCGTCCACCAGAGCCCCTCCGGCCGTGGTGCCCTGGTGGCAGGATGTGGACATGGACACCGAACCGCAGCTCGACGGCGAATCCGTCGCACCCGACCTCGACGACTTCGACGAGGTCGTCGAGATCGAGCACGAGTCGCTGCCGTCGGACCGCTACTTCGACCGTGAGCTCAGCTGGTTGCGCTTCAACCAGCGGGTGCTCGAACTGGGCGAGGACCGCACGCAGCCCCTGCTCGAGCGTGCGAACTTCCTGGCGATCTTCGCGTCGAACCTCGACGAGTTCTTCATGGTCCGGGTCGCCGGCCTGAAGCGCCGCATCGACACCGGCATCGCCGTCCCGACCAACGTCGGCCGCGCACCGAGCGACGTCCTGCGCGACATCGCGAAGAAGGCCCACGAGCTGCAGGACCGCCACGCCCAGGCGTTCATCGGCTCGCTCAAGCCCGACCTCGACGCCGCCGGCATCCACATCGAGCACTGGTCCGACCTGGACGAGGCCGACCGGCTTCGGATGCGCGAGTACTTCAACGAGCAGATCTTCCCGGTCCTCATGCCCCTGGCGGTCGACCCGGCGCACCCGTTCCCCTACATCTCCGGGCTCTCGCTCAACCTGGCGGTCCGGGTCCGCAACCCGAAGTCGCAGCGGCAGGAGTTCGCGCGCCTGAAGGTGCCGCAGAACTTCTCCCGCTTCATCAAGCTGCCGGACGACAACTCCGGGCGGATGCGGTTCATCCCCCTCGAAGACCTCATCGCGAACCACCTCGACGACCTGTTCCCGGGGATGGAGGTGCTCGAGCACCACGTGTTCCGGGTCACCCGCAACGAGGACGTCGAGATCGAGGAGGACGAGGCCGAGAACCTCATCCAGGCCCTCGAGCGCGAACTGCTGCGTCGCCGGTTCGGGCCGCCCATCCGCCTCGAGATCACCGAGGACATGGACCCGGTGACCCTCGACCTGCTCGTGCGCGAGCTCGACATCACCGAGCAGGAGGTCTTCCGGCTGCCGTCGCCGCTCGACCTCGGCGGCCTGTTCGAGATCTCGAAGATCAACCGTCCGGACCTGCACTACCCGAAGCACGTGCCGACGACCCCGGTGCAGTTCCAGCCGGGCGAACCGAACACGAAGCCCGACCTGTTCCGCGCCATCAAGGCGAACGACGTCCTCGTGCACCACCCGTACGAGTCCTTCGCGACGAGCGTGCAGGCGTTCCTCGAGCAGGCCGCGGCCGACCCGCACGTGCTCGCCATCAAGCAGACGCTGTACCGCACCTCCGGTGACAGCCCCATCGTCGAGGCCCTGATCGACGCCGCCGCCGCGGGCAAGCAGGTCCTGGCGCTCGTCGAGATCAAGGCGCGCTTCGACGAGCAGAACAACATCACGTGGGCCCGCAAGCTCGAGAAGGCCGGCGTGCACGTCGTCTACGGCCTGGTCGGGCTGAAGACGCACTCGAAGCTCGTGCTCGTCATCCGGCAGGAGGGCGGCACGCTCAAGCACTACAGCCACATCGGCACGGGCAACTACAACCCGAAGACCTCGCGCATCTACGAGGACATGGGCCTGTTCACCGCGGACGACACCGTGGGCAAGGACCTGACGCGCCTGTTCAACGAGCTGTCCGGCTACGCGATCGAGAAGAAGTTCAAGCGGCTGCTCGTCGCACCGCTGCACCTGCGCAAGGGGCTGCTCAAGCGCATCCAGACCGAGGCGGACAACGCCCGCGCCGGCAAGCCGTCCGGCATCCGGATCAAGGTCAACTCGATGGTCGACGAGCAGATCATCGACGCCCTCTACCTGGCAAGCCAGGCCGGTGTGCCGGTCGACATCTGGGTGCGCGGCATCTGCTCGCTCAAGCCGGGGATGGAAGGGGTGAGCGACACCATCCGGGTGCGGAGCATCGTCGGCCGGTACCTCGAGCACTCCCGCGCGTTCGCGTTCCACAACGAGGGCGACCCGGCCGTGTTCATCGGCAGCGCCGACATGATGCACCGCAACCTCGACCGCCGGGTCGAAGCCCTCGTGCGGTTGACCGCGCCGGACCACATCAACGAGGTGCTCGCGATGTTCGACCTGGCGATGGCCGACACCGCGAGCTCGTGGCACCTCGAGTCCGACGGCGAGTGGACGCGGCACTCGACCGACGATGACGGTCGTCCGCTCGAAGACGTGCAGAATGTGACCATGCGGAAGATCTCGGCTCGGAAGCGCTCCACTCGGTGAGCGGCGGTCCCTCGGGCCCCGTCCTCGCCGCCGGCGCAGTCGTCTGGCGCGATCAGGACGGCACGCCCCTCGTGCTGCTCATCCACCGCGACCACCACAAGGACGTCTCCCTGCCCAAGGGCAAGGTCGACCCGGGTGAGGCCGTCCCGACGACCGCCGTGCGCGAGATCGACGAGGAGACGGGCTACCGCGTGCACCTCGGCGCCCCGCTCGGCACCGCCGAGTACGTGCTGCCGAACGGCCGCGACAAGGTCGTGCACTACTGGGCCGCGCGCGTCTCGGCGAAGGAGTACGCCCGTGCCGGCGACTTCACCCCGAACCACGAGGTCGCCGCACTCGAATGGGTCACGATCGACGACGCGCGCAACCGCCTGACGTACGAGCGCGACGTGGCGATCCTCGACCGGTTCGCCGAGCGCGCCGCCGCGGGCCACCACCGCACGTTCGCCCTGATCGCGCTGCGGCACGCGAAGACCGTGCCCGGCTCCGACTGGAACGGCCCGGACGCCACCCGTCCGCTCCTGCCCGTCGGCCGCTCGCAGGCCAAGGCCGCGGCGTCGCCGGTCGCCGCGTTCGGTCCGAAGAAGATCGTGAGCAGCACGGCAGCACGGTGCCTCGCCACCGTCGAACCGCTGTCGGCCACCACGAAGCTCGGCGTCTCGAGCAGCTCCGACATCAGCCAGGACGCCCACGACCGCGGCGCCGCCGACGTCAAGGGCGTCGTCCGTCGGCGACTCGACAAGGGCAAGACCGCGGTGCTGTGCTCGCACGGGCCGGTGCTGCCGGACATCATCGCGCGGATCGCCACCGCGACCGCCGACGACTCCGGCCGGTTCGACCTGCGCCGTGCCGCGATGCTGTCGGTCGGCGACTTCTCGGTGATGCACATCGCCGGCGAGACCCTCGTCGCCGTCGAGACCCACCGCAACACGATCCCGGCGTAGCGACCACACGCCCTGCACCCGGCCGCGCGCCGGGCGTCCGCCGCGCCCGGAACGCGATCCGCGCCTCCCGGTCGGCACAACCCCTCGTTCACCTTCCGTTCACCAACGCGCGTGATCCCCGTCACCTCGCGTCCCTACAGTCGCTCCCGGGTCGGCACCGGCCCAGGGACCGCAGTGGTCCCACTGCACCCCATCCCCGAAGGGACCCCTGTGAACATCAAGCGAATCGGTTCGATCGCAGCAATCGCGATCGCCGGCGCAGTCGTGCTCTCCTCGTGCGCGGCGAACGAGGACGCGGGCAGCACCGAGTCCTCCTCGAGCAACACCGGCTCCTCGAGCCTCACCGGAACCCTTACCGGCTCCGGCTCGTCCGCCCAGCAGACCGCGCAGGCCACCTGGGCCGCCGGTTTCCAGGACGTCGCCAAGGGCGTCACGGTGAACTACTCGCCCGACGGCTCGGGCGCCGGCCGCAAGAACTTCATCTCGGGCGCCGCGGACTTCGCCGGCTCCGACGCAGCACTGAACGACGAGGAGCTCTCGGGCTCCTTCGACCTGTGCAAGGCCGACACCAAGGCCATCGACATCCCGGTCTACATCTCCCCGATCGCGATCGCCTACAAGGTCGACGGCGTCAGCGACCTGACCCTCGACGCGAAGACCATCGCGGGCATCTTCTCGGGCAAGATCACCAAGTGGAACGACTCGCAGATCGCCGACCTGAACGACGGCGTCGACCTGCCGGACGCGAACATCACGGTCGTGCACCGCTCCGACGACTCGGGCACCACGCAGAACTTCTCGGAGTACGTCTCCGCGAACGCCGGCGACGTCTGGACCGAAGAGCCGAGCCAGACCTTCCCGTACTCGGTCGGTGACAGCGCGAAGGGCACCTCCGGTGTCGCCTCCGCCATGGGCAGCGCCTCCAACGCGATCACCTACATCGACGACTCCGGCGCGGGCGACCTCGACAAGGCAAAGCTGATGGTCGGCGACAAGGCCACCGAGATCTCGGCCGACGGCGCCGCGCAGGTCGTCGCCGACTCGAAGGTCGCCACCGGCCGCGAGGACAACGACCTCGCGATCGACATCGACCGCAAGGACACCGCTGACGGTGCCTGGCCGCTCGTCCTCGTCTCCTACGCCATCGCGTGCCAGGAGTACAAGGACTCGGACAAGGCCGACCTGGTCAAGGGCTTCCTGAACTACGTCGTCACCGGCGACGCCCAGGACGCCGCGGCGAAGGAGGCCAAGTCGGCCGCCCTGTCGTCCGACCTGGCTGAGAAGGCCGCTGCCGCGGTCGACTCCATCAAGTAAGACCCCCAAGCGCCCGGACGCCGGTCCCACCCACCTGACCGGCGTCCGGGCCCTTGCTCGTCGCGACGCGAGCAGCCCGGCTCCACCGCCAGCGCCCGTCCGACCAGCACCCCGTTCCCCGCTCCACGCTCCACCACCCGAACCCGTCGCCTCCCCCGGCGTTCCTCCGACAGGAGTCCCATGACGACCGCACCGGCCCAGCCAGGGGCCACCGTCACCCCGACCAAGCCGAAGGCCGTCGTCCGCGTCGGTGACCGGGTGTTCTCCGCCGCCTCGGTGATCGCCGGCGGCCTCATCCTCTTCGTGCTCGTGCTCGTCGCCGCGTTCCTCGTCTGGCAGAGCATCCCGGCGTTCGCCGCCAAGGTCGGCGACCTGCCGAACAACGCCACGAACTTCTGGGACTATGTGGGCCCCCTGGTGTTCGGCACCGTCTGGTCCGCGCTCATCGCGCTCGTGATCGCGGTCCCGCTCGCACTCGGGATCGCCCTGTTCATCTCGCACTACGCACCGCGACGCCTCGCGCCGGTGCTCGGCTACGTCATCGACCTGCTCGCCGCGGTCCCGTCGGTCGTCTACGGCCTCTGGGGCATCGTGGTGCTGGCGCCGTTCGTGAAGCCGTTCTACGCCTTCCTGAACGAGTACTTCGGCTGGTTCCCGCTCTTCTCCGGCCAGGTGTCCGGCACCGGCCGCACCATCCTGACCGCATCGATCGTCCTCGCCGTGATGGCGATCCCGATCATGACGGCCGTCATGCGCGAGATCTTCCTGCAGGCGCCCACGCTCAACGAGGAAGCCGCCCTGGCCCTCGGTGCGACGCGCTGGGAGATGATCCGCCTGTCCGTGCTGCCGTTCGCGAAGTCCGGCATCGTCTCCGCGATCATGCTCGGGCTCGGACGTGCCCTGGGCGAGACGATGGCGATCGCCCTGGTGCTGTCGGTCTCGACGAACGTCACCTTCCAGATGCTGACCTCGCAGAACCCCTCGACGATCGCCGCGAACATCGCGCTGCAGTTCGCCGAGGCATCGGGGACCGCCCTGAACGCCCTGATCGCGACGGGCCTGATCCTGTTCGTCATCACCCTGGTCATCAACATGCTCGCGCGGTACATCGTCCGCACGCGGGTCAGCTGAGAGGTCGCACCCGATGTCCCTCGCGCTCCGTCAGACCGGCACCGCCGGCAACGTCTACGCCAACGGCAAGCTGCACCGCTCGGTGCCGTGGCTGCTGCTGGTCGGCAGCTGGGTCGCCCTGGTGGCCGTGTTCGCCCTGCTCAACGCCGGCGGCTCGGTCAAGGACTTCAACGTCGTCGCCGCCCTGTTCCTCGGCACCGTCCTGTTCGACGTCCTGATCGTGGTCGTCTCGCGCATCGTCGAGGGCGGTCGTCAGGCCGTCAACCGACTGGTCACGTCGCTCGTCATCACCGCCTTCGTCATCGCGGTCCTGCCGCTGGTGTCGCTGCTCTGGACCGTGATCGCCGACGGCCTGGCCCGCTTCGACGCGAACTTCTTCTCGTACTCGATGCGCGGCGTGATCTCCGAGGGCGGCGGCGCGATCCACGCGTTGGTCGGCACGCTCGAGATCACCCTGTTCGCGGCGCTCATCTCGGTGCCGATCGGGCTGCTCACCTCGATCTACCTGGTCGAGTACGGCCGCGGCGCACTGGCGAAGGGCATCACGTTCTTCGTCGACGTCATGACGGGCATCCCCTCGATCGTCGCCGGGCTGTTCGCCTACTCGCTGTTCGCGCTGTTCCTCGGCCCTGGTGCCCGCTTCGGCCTGGTCGGCTCGGTCGCCCTGTCGGTGCTGATGATCCCGATCGTCGTGCGCTCCACCGAAGAGGTGCTGAAGATCGTGCCGATGGAGCTCCGCGAAGCGTCCTACGCCCTCGGGGTGCCGAAGTACCTCACGATCCTCAAGGTCGTCCTCCCCACGTCGCTCGCCGGCATCACCACCGGCGTCATGCTCTCCATCGCCCGCGTCATCGGCGAGACGGCTCCGCTGCTCGTCACCGCCGGGTTCACCGCGAGCATGAACTACGACCTGTTCAAGGACCCGATGATGACCCTGCCGGTGTACGCGTACACGCAGTACTCGCAGCAGGGCGCCAACCCGCAGCCGTTCGTCGACCGTGCCTGGACCGCCGCGCTGGTGCTCATCCTCATCGTGATGGCGCTCAACCTGCTCGCCCGGTTCGTCACCCGACTCTTCGCCCCCAAGCTCTCGCGCTAGCGAACCCACTTCCCCACCCACCAGAAGGATCAACGTGTCCAAGCGCATCGAGGTCGACGGCCTCAACGTCTACTACTCGAAGTTCAAGGCGGTCGAGGGCGTCGACATCACCATCGAGCCCCGCACCGTCACCGCCTTCATCGGCCCGTCCGGCTGCGGCAAGTCCACCTTCCTCCGCACCCTGAACCGCATGCACGAGGTCATCCCCGGCGCATGGGTCGAGGGCTCGGTCAAGATCGACGGCGACGACCTGTACGGCCCCGGGGTCGACCCGGTGCTCGTCCGTCGCCAGGTCGGCATGGTCTTCCAGCGTCCGAACCCGTTCCCGACGATGTCCATCAAGGACAACGTGCTCGCGGGTGTGAAGCTCAACAACAAGCGCGTCTCCCGCTCCGAGGCCGACGACATCGTCGAGCGCTCCCTGCAGGGTGCGAACCTGTGGAACGAGGTCAAGGACCGCCTCGACAAGCCCGGCATGGGCCTGTCCGGTGGGCAGCAGCAGCGTCTCTGCATCGCCCGCGCCATCGCGGTGCAGCCCGACGTGCTGCTGATGGACGAGCCCTGCTCGGCGCTCGACCCGATCTCCACCCTGGCCATCGAGGACCTGATCGAGGAGCTCAAGAAGGAGTTCACGATCGTCATCGTCACGCACAACATGCAGCAGGCCTCGCGCGTCAGCGACAAGACGGCGTTCTTCAACATCGCCGGCACCGGTGCGCCGGGCAAGCTCATCGAGTTCGACGACACCACCACGATGTTCTCGAACCCGTCCGTCCAGGCCACCGAGGACTACGTCTCGGGTCGCTTCGGTTGATCGCTGTCAGTCGGTCGGCCTGACGGACGACCGGGAGGCCCGGTGCACGTCCGCCACGGATGCGCACCGGGCCTTCGTGGTTGCGCTGGGCGCGGGGGCCGTGCGGGGTGCGTGGCGCACGGCGTGGGTGCGTGCGTGCGCATGTTCCGACGATCCACGCGTCGATCGTCTCGTGGTTCGTCGCTCGATGCGCACGCAGACGGTGCGTGCGCATGTTCCGACGATGCACGCGTCGATCGCCTCGTGGAACGACGAAAGGTGCCCACGCATCGATCGCGTGAGCACCTTCCGGGGAGGGTCAGGCCGAGGTGGTCGGGACCGCCATGATCGGCGTCGTGGTCGGCTGCTCCGAACCACCGGCCGGCTCGACCGTCATGCCGATCGTCGCGCCGTCGGACATCGAGCCCTTCAGCACGGCCGAGTGCACGCCGTCCGCGACACCGTCGACCAGGCCGGCCGACTTGATCGTGCCGCCCTCGTTCTCGGAGCCGATGTACCAGAGCTCGTACGTCTTGCCCTTCGGCGCCTGGGCGACACCGTCGAGGATCACCGCGGACTTGCCGAGGTCGCTCGACCACACGACCGTGGCCGTGCCGCCGCCCCCGACCTTGGTGGTGCTGCGCTGGAAGTCCGACGCGGCGTAGATGCGGTCGAGGCCGCTCGATGCCTGCGTGGTGCCGGTGCCCGGTCCGTCGGCAGGGCCGTTCGCGACGCCGACCCCCAGGCCGACACCGAGGAAGACCACGGCGACCGCAGCAGCACTGGTGAGCATGGCTGCCGGACGCTGGAACCAGCGGCGGCGAGCCTCGGAGGTCGCCCGGCCACCGGTGGTGGAGCCGTCGGCGATCGAGGCGACGTGCCTGGCGGGCTCGGGACGGGCCTCCTGGACGGAGGTCGTGTCGACGGCAGGAGCCGTCTCGGCCAGTGGTGCAGCCTGCGGGGTCGTCGCGATCTGGGCCAGCAGCGACGCGCGGAGCGACGTCGGCGGCTCGATCGGAGCGGCGGCGAAGGCCAGCTGCAGCGCAGTCTCGCGCAGCGAGTCGGCCTCGGCCTGGAGTTCGGGCGACGTCGTGAGGACGTCCTCGAGGAGCATGCGCTCATCGTCGGACAGCGCGTCGAGTGCGTAGGAACCCGTCAGCAGGGCGGGGTCGTCGTGTCGTTCGGTCATGAGGTCACCCCCATTTCGTCTCGGAGTCGGATCATCCCGTCACGGAGACGGGTCTTGACGGTGCCGATGGGGACACCGAGTTGTTCGGCCATCTCGCTGTGCGAGAAGCCTCCGTAGTACGCGAGCTGCACGGCCTGCCGCTGGAACTCGGTCAGCTTGGCCAGGGCCCTGCCGACACGTTCGTGTTCGATACGGATCTCGACCGACTCGGAGACCTGGTCGAAACCGGACTCGAGGTCGCGGATGCCGATCTTCGTGTCCCGGTCGTGCGAGGCCTGCGACGCCCGGACCCGGTCCACCGCTCGGCGGTGCGCCATGGTCAGGACCCAGCTGGAGGCGGTCCCGCGCTTCCGGTCGAACCGGGTGGCCTGTTGCCAGACTTCGAGGAACACCTCTTGCGTGACCTCTTCGGACTGGGCGCGGTCCCGGAGGAGCCGCGTCACGAGTCCGAGGACCCGGCCGGAGAGGACGTCGTAGAGGTCCGCGAAGGCGGCTTGGTCACCGGAGGCAACCCGCGCCAAGAGGTCGTCCGGCGATGCCTGGGCTGGCTCTGACGAGCTCCAGCGTTCGGTGTCGCTATCCACGAGGGCAAGCATTGCAGATTTCCCTCCTCTCGGGTGCGTCGGCGACCGGTTGTGGCCGTTCTGTCAGGGGTGCTGCGTGATGCGGTGGTGCTGGTGGTGCTGTGCTGCGGTGGTGCTGTGCTGCGGTCGCGCCCCGGGGAGGACGAAGCCGCCGCGTCGTGCGGTCGAGACGAGAGGCCAGCGTGACCCACAGGGAATTGACCGGCGGATACCGGTCCGGGTCACGCCGGGCCTCTCGCGTTCGTGACGGTCATCAAGTCCGTCACGCTGATGATTCGGCGCGGTGCCCCTGGTGGATTGGATCGGATGCCGAGAAGTTGTCGGGACGCCGCGTCCGGGCCTCTGCCGGGCACGCCCGGGTCCGGATCTGTCCACCGAGAGTGAACAGGGCAGCAGACTCAGCCGACGCGTCGTAGAGTTGGTCTCGCCGGGCCGCAGCAAGCCCCGGGCTCCAAAATTCGCCGCTTCGAGCGGCCTCGCGCCGAGAGGCGCTTCTGCGGCCCGGTTTTTCTCTGCCCTGCGGCGTTCCGTCTCGTCTCGCTTCGTCTCGTCTCGCTTCGTGAGCAGAAATGGTCGCTTGCAGCGATGCGACCCGACATCTTCTGCTCACCATGCGCAGCCAGCCGGGAGGCCCGGTGCGGGTCCGGCGCGTTCGCTCGCTAGTCCAGGCTCTCGCGACGCCAGAGCGCCGCCGCCTCGGTCAGGTCGGCCGCCAGCTCCGTGAGACGGAGCGCCCGCCGCGTCAGCTCGCTCGCGCGGCCGGTCGAGGTCAGGTCGGACTCGTCCGCCACCGCAGTCGCACCGGCCGCGGTCAGCCGGCAGAACGCCGCCCCACGGTCGAGCGCCACGGCGAAGTCGCCCGTGTACAGCCCGTGCAGGATGCGGTCCGCCAGGGTGAGGATCTCGGCAGGACCGGTCGGCTGCTCCGCCCCCGCGACGGCCTGGTCGATCGTGCCGATGCGCTCAGTGCCGCGCTGGAAGAAGTACGCGATCTCCTCCGGGTTCTGCCGGATCACGGTGCGGACGAGGTACACCCGCCACAGGGCACCCGGCAGGGTGTGCGCACCCACCCGCGCCCAGAGTTCGGCGATCGCGTCGATGCCGTGCACGTCCGTGTAGGTGACGAGCCGCTCCACCACCGCGGGGTCCGGATCCTGACGCACCCGGTGCAGCAGCGCGTTCGCGGTCTCGTGCGCGACACGGTTCACGACGGCGGGGTCCTCGCCGCCCTGGATCGCGGCGAACTCGGCATCGGTGAAGTGGACAGGACGGTGGTGATCGCGAGGCACCGCGTCAGTGTAGGCACGGCCGGTGACACGCCCGCCCTCCGTTCGCCCAGAACGCAACGGCAGCGCCGCGGGTACGGTGTCTCGTCGGGAGGCGCTCCTCCCGAACGTGAAGGAGAGGACTCCCCCATGAACCCGTTGCTCATCATCCTGGCCGTCATCGCGGTCATCCTGCTGTTCGTCGGTGGCTTCACCGCGAGCCTCAAGTTCCTGCTGTGGGTCGGCATCGTGCTGCTCATCGTGGCCGTCGTCCTGTGGCTGCTGCGGACGCTCACCGGGCGTCGCGGCTGACCCTCGACACCAGGTTCTTCCCAGAGGCCCTCACCCGCTAGCCTTGCGGGTGAGGGCCTCTAGCTCAGTTGGTAGAGCACCGGACTTTTAATCCGAGGGTCGTGGGTTCGAGCCCCACGGGGCCCACACCAAGTGCGTTGTCTAAGATGTGGCGGGTGGCACGACGACTCCTCCCCGGCATCGCGCTCGGAGCCATGGCTCTCGGCGTCAGCGGGCTGCTCGTCATCCTGCCGACCGTGTCGAGTGCCTGCCAGCCCATCTCGACGTCGTCGAGCGTCTCCTCCGCCGAGGTCGCGGACGCGATCGTCCCCGGCTCGCACGTCCTGATCGTCGGCGACTCATACACCACCGGCCGCGGCTCCACCAGCGGCGTCCACGGATGGGCGCAGGACCTCGCAGCCGACCGCAACTGGGACGCCACCATCGACGGCTACCCGGGAACGGGCTACGTCGACACCGGGCGTACCGGGTCCTCGCACTACACGTTCGGCCCCCGCCTCGAACGGCACGCCACGACCGACGCTCCGCAGCTCGTCATCGTGCAGGGCAGCCAGAACGACTGGCTCGTCGACTCGTCGACGCTGCAGGCCCGCGTCGAGCAGACCCTCCGCGCGGCGGAACAGACCTGGCCGGACGCCGTCGTCGTGGCGCTCGGGCCGTCAGCGCCGATGCCACGGGCGAAGGCGAACGTCGGGGTCGCCGCCTCGGTCTCCGCGGGAGCGGCTGCTGCGGGTGTGCCGTTCATCGACCCGCTCGCCGGCCAGTGGTTCACCGCGGCGAACAGCCCGGGCTACGCGGCGCTCGACGGCGGGCACCTCAACGACGCCGGCTACCAGTACATGGCCGGACGGGTCTCGGACTCCCTCGACGCGCTCGCTGCGCCCGACGACGAACGCTGCGCCTGACCTCGGGTTCGTGTTCGGGGTACAAGTCGTCCCCAGCTGGCTCATGGCAGATCCCCTGCACACATCAGCCTGCGCACAGCCGACTGGTGGGCTGCCGCCGATAGTGTCGTTCCCGGATCCGATCACCGGATCCTGCAGCACCGCACCACCACGAACGAACGGGGTACACCGTGATCGAGCCCATCGAAGCCACGCAGACCAGCAGCACCGGGGACGCGCGCCGCATCGTCGAGCTCGCCGCCGCGACCAACACGACGATGAGCAACGAGCTCCTGCTCGACACGCTCCGTCGCAACGCGCAGGTCACGACCCGGCACATCCGCAAGGACTTCATCGAGGTCGCGACGGCCACCGCGGTGCTCGGCTACGTGTGCCGACAGCGCAAGGACTTCATCGCCCTGCGCGGGGACGACCCGGCCTGGGCGCACGAGGTCGGGCGCTACGCCAGCGAGTCCCTTGCGGTCGAGGCGCTCCGCATGCGCCGCGGCTGACCCGCAGCTCCCCGCCACGAATGCAGAAGGCCCCGCCGGACATCCGGCGGGGCCTTCTCAGTGCACGAAGGCGGTCAGGACCAGACGCGGCGGATGCCCCAGGTGCCCGTCCAGGTCTCGTCAGGCTCGAGCCACCGCAGGCCCTCGCCGGAGTTCAGGGCGTTGGCCGGAGCGGTCATCGGCTCGACCGCCACGGCCAGGCCCTTGGCGTCGCCACGCGGGTACTCCCGCGAGGTGAACACCTGCACGTACGGGAACGACGCGTCCTGCCAGAGCTGCACGCCGTCACCCTCAGGGCCGTGCAGGGTCGTGTGGCGGACACCGTCGGCGTCCGGGGTGATGTCCGAGTACGCGGTGTCGAGATCGGCGTCACCGGCACGCTGTCCCTGTCGCAGGTCGAACGAAGTGCCCTCCACCGACACGGAACCGTTCGGCACCTTCTGCTCGTCGACGGTGAAGGCGGTGGCGGCGTCGAGGGTGACGACGAGGTCCTCTGCGGGGGTGTCACCGGCGCGCAGGTACGGGTGCGCCCCCACGGCGAAGGGCGCGCGGGCTCCGGAACGGTTCGTGATCTCGTGCGTCACCCGGATGCCGTCGTCGACGAGCTCGTGGTGCACGCGGGTCTCGAGGGTGAACGGCCAGCCGTGCTGCGGGTGGATCGTGGCTTCCTGCACGATGCCCGTCTCGGTCTGCGACACCACGCGGTACGGCGCGAAGCGGAGCAGACCGTGCGAGGCGTTGCCGTACTTCGGCTCCGAGACGTCCAGCTGCTGCCGCTTGCCGTCGAGCTCCCAGACCCCGCCGGCGACGCGGTTCGGCCACGGCACGAGCACGATCCCGTTGGCGCCGGGCGGCTGCTCGGTGACGGCGAACGGCTCGGTCAGGTCGAAGCCGGCGACGCGGAGTTCTCGGATGCCGGCAGCGACCTCGGTCACGACGGCCTCGACGACGCCGTCCGGTCCAGCGTGGTGCAGGCGGTACTGGCCACCGGTGGGTGCTGCGGTCATGGGGTGTGGTTCCTTCCGGGTGTGTCCTCGCCGTCCGCGACGACGACCTCGACGCCGGCCGCCCGGATCGTGGCGACCGCGTCCGCCTCGGCCTCGGCGGTGACGACGACGTCGATGTCCTCGAGCGCGCGGACGACCCCGATGTGGGCCCGGCCGAACTTCGACCCGTCCGCGACCACGACCGTACGCCGAGCCGTGGCCGCGAGCACCCGCTTCGCCTCGGTCTCGGGCAGGTTGACGTTGGTCAGACCGTGCGCGACGTCGACACCGGTGCCACCGAGGAACACGACGTCAGCGGCGATCACCGGCAACAGGGTGTTGTTGAACGGTGCGACGAGCGAGTGTTGGAGCGGTCGGAGGGTGCCGCCCGTGACGATCACCGTGAACCGCGGCACGGCGCGCTCGAGGGCCAGCGCGGTCGTCAGCGAGTTCGTGACGACGGTGAGGTCGGACAGCTCCGTGCGGGCGACGAGCGCCTCGGCGACCGCTGCCGGGGTGGTGCCGACGTCGAGCACGACGCACTCGCCGGACCGCACGAGCGCTGCGGCCGCGCGGCCGATGGCGGCCTTGGCCACCTGGTGCTCGACGGCGGTCTCCTCGAAGGGGCGCTCGGTGGACCCGGCCCCGAGGCGGACCGCTCCGCCGTGCACCCGGCGGATCCGGGCCTCCTGGTCGAGGACCGCGAGGTCCTGCCGGACCGTCACCTCACTCGTGCCGAGCGACGCGGCCAGCGCGGCGGTCCGGACCATGCCGGGTGCGCCCTCGACGATGGAGACGATGCGGTCCTGCCGCAGCGGCGCGGGCAGCGATCCGGCCAGGAAGGAGAGGTCGTCGTCGGTCACGGCTCTAGTTTCGCTTGCTTCCGAAGACTTTCGCAACGCTTCGGATCGGCGCTAGGCTGTTCTGGTGATCACCAAGCGCGTGACGAAGCTCGCGGACGGCCGCGACCTGTTCTACTTCGACGATGCGGACAGCACCCTGCCCGCTGAGCGTGCCATCGACGAGCGTGCGCTCGATCCTCGGCCCGAGACCGCGCGGATGCGCCAGGACGTCCTGACCGGCGAGTGGGTCTCCATCGCCGCGAGCCGGCAGAACCGTGCGTTCCTGCCGCCGGCCGACCAGGACCCGCTCGCGCCGCAGACACCGCAGAACCCGTCCGAGATCCCGAGCACCTACGACGTCGCCGTGTTCGAGAACCGGTCACCGTCGTTCGGTCCGGCGCTCGAAGCCGATGACGCACCCGGCTCGCTCGACGCGCTGACCGACGTCGGCCTGAACCGGCAGCTGCGCAGCGTCGGCCGGTGCGAGGTCGTGTGCTTCTCGCCCGCGACCGAGGGGTCCTTCGCGTCGATCTCCGAGTCGCGTGCCCGCACCGTGGTCGAGGCCTGGGCGGACCGCACCGCCGCGCTCTCCGCCATGCCCGGCATCCAGCAGGTGTTCCCGTTCGAGAACCGCGGCGAAGCGATCGGTGTCACGCTGCACCACCCGCACGGGCAGATCTACTCGTACCCGTACATCACGCCCCGCACGCAGCGCCTGCTCGACTCCATCGAGCGCTTCGGGCCCGACCTGTTCGAGCAGCACCTGGCGAACGAGCGCGCCTCGGACCGGGTCGTGCTGCAGGGCGAGCACTTCACGGCGTTCGTGCCGTTCGCCGCACGCTGGCCCATCGAGATCCACATGCTGCCGCACCGCCACGTCCCCGACTTCGCCGGTCTGACCGAGGCCGAGAAGGACGAACTGGCCCACATGCACCTGCGCCTGACGCGGGGCATCGACGAGCTCTACGACGACCCGACCCCGTACATCGCCGCCTGGCACCAGGCGCCGGTGCACGTCGGGCGGGACACCGTGCGGCTCATGCTGCAGATCACGTCGCCGCGTCGGGCGGCGGACAAGTTGAAGTTCCTGGCCGGCAGTGAAGCCGCCATGGGCGCCTGGATCGGGGACCTCGTGCCCGAGAAGGCGGCCGAGTTCATCCGACAGGGAATCGAGCGAGCATGACGTTCCAGCAGGTCTACGGGTACGAGCCGGCGGTGCGGTACTCCGCCCCCGGCCGGGTCAACCTGATCGGTGAGCACACCGACTACAACGACGGGTACGTCCTGCCGTTCGCGATCGACCGGCGCACCAGCGCGTCGATCGCTCCGCGGCCGGACCGTCTGCTGCGCGTCTCGTCCGCGTTCGACGCCGGCACCGTGCTCGAGCTGTCGCTCGACGACCTCGACCCGTCGAACATGACCGGCTGGTCGGCGTACGTCTTCGGCATCGCCTGGGCGCTCCGCGAGCAGGCCGGCGCGGACCTGTCCGACACGACCGGGTTCGACGTCTTCATCGAGTCCGACGTCCCCGTCGGCGCGGGCCTGTCCTCCAGCGCAGCGATCGAGTGCGGCGTCGCACTCGCCTTCAACGACCTGTGGGAGCTCGGCCTCGACCGCAAGACCCTCGCCCGCGTGGGGCAGTACTCCGAGAACCACGCCGTCGGCGCACCGACGGGCATCATGGATCAGTCCGCGTCACTGCTCGGTGAGCAGGACGCCGTCGTGTTCCTGGACTGCCGCACGCTCGACACCGCCGTGGTCGACCTGGCGCTCGAGGCCAACGGGCTCGAGGTCCTGGTCATCGACACCCGGGTCGAGCACGCCCACGCCACCGGCGGGTACGCGGCTCGTCGGGCCTCGTGCGAGAAGGGTGCGCAGGTGCTCGGTGTCGAGGCCCTGCGTGACCTGAGCGTCGACGACCTGCCCCGTGCGCAGGAGCTGCTCGACGACGAGACCTTCCGCCGCCTGCGCCACGTCGTGACCGAGGACCAGCGCGTCCTCGACACCGTCCGGACGCTGCGCGAACAGGGCCCGCGGGCGATCGGTTCGCTGCTCGTCGCGTCGCACGAGTCGATGCGCGACGACTTCGAGATCTCCGTGCCGGAGCTCGACCTGGCCGTCGCGACCGCCGTCGAGCACGGCGCCGTCGGTGCGCGGATGACCGGTGGTGGGTTCGGTGGTGCGGCGATCGCGCTGGTCGACCGGGAGGCCCGTGGCGCGATCACCGAGGCCGTCACCGCCGCCTTCGCAGCCGCCGGGTACCGCGAGCCGAACGTCTTCACGGTGCACGCCGCGCAGGGCGCCCGCCGCGACTGAGCCCCTCGAGTCTCGCGCCAGTACGGGCGAGACTCGGGCTGGGCGACCGTCCTCGCGGTGCCGCCCCCGAGAACGGTCGCTCACCGCGAGACTCGGGGCAGCGCGGCCGAGACTCGGGCGTCAGCGGGTCATGTGTCCCGTGGTGACGGTGACGCCGCCCCACGGGAACCCGTGCGGGTGCAGCACCTCGTGCTGGAGCTGGTCCATCACGACGTGGCCCTGCCACACCGTGTAGACCAGCACGCCGACGACGATGCACACCGGGACGGCCAGGTACGCCGAGTACCGCACGATGTCGCCGAGGGTGCGGTGCCCGTAGCGCGCGAGCGTCGGCGGCAGGACGATCCCGACGACGACCACGAGCAGCAGCAGTGCGAGTGCGGCCGGTGCGACGTGCGCTTCGACCTGCACCGTGATGGGCGCGGTCTCCAGGACCTTGCCGCCGTTGTCGATCCAGTTGTCGTCGGCGTCGACTCCGCCGTAGCCCGTCGACGTGCTCCAGAGCACCAGGTTCGGGGACAGCACCAGTGCGACGATCCCGACGAGTACGAGTCCCCACGCACGCGGACGCAGCTTCCTGCCGGTGGCCGCCATCACGGGCGCGGTCTGGACGTTCTCCCCCATGCGGTGACCGTAGCACTGGGGGCGGCTCCGCACCCGTCCCCCGAACGCGCGGGGCGGGGGCGAGCCGCGCCTCCCGGCCGCCCGTGGACACGACCACCCCGCCAAAGCGACAGATTCCCGCGAACTGTTCGCGGGAATCTGTCGCTTTCGCGGCACGGACCGCGGCACGAACGGACGCGCGCCAGCGGCACCGACCGCCGCACCTACTTCAGGTGGCGCTCCGCCGCCTCGACCACGTTCTTCATGAGCATCGCGCGGGTCATCGGGCCGACGCCGCCGGGCACCGGCGACATGAACCCAGCGACGGACGCGACGGCGGGGTCGACGTCGCCGTGCAGCTTGGCCTTCCCCGTCTCTTCGTTCACCACGCGGGTGATGCCCACGTCGATCACGGCCGCACCGGGCTGGATCCAGTCCGGCTTGACGAGCCCGGCGACCCCGGCCGCCGCGATGACGATGTCGGCGCGACGGCACTCCGCGGCGACGTCCGCCGTCAGGGAGTGGGTCAGGGTGGCGGTGGCCTCGAGGCGGGTGAGCAGCAGACCGAGCGGCCGGCCGACCGTCAGGCCCTGCCCGATGATCGTGACGTGCGCGCCCCGGATCGGGATGTCGTACGCCTCGAGCATCGCGACGATGCCCCGCGGGGTGCAGGGCAGGGGCGCGTCGATGGTGCCGGCACCACCGGGCACGGCGAGCACGAGCTCACCGAGGTTCGTCGGGTGCAGGCCGTCGGCGTCCTTCGACGGGTCCATCAGCTCGAGCATCGGCGTCGGGTCGATGCCCTCCGGCAGCGGCAGCTGCACGATGAACGCGGTGACCCGGGGGTCGTCGTTCATCTGCAGGATCGCGGCTCGGATGTCCGCGGCGGATGCCGTCGCAGGCAGGTCGATGCGGTGCGAGTCGAGCCCGATCTGCGCCGAGTCGCGGTGCTTGCCCGCGACGTAGGACAGGGAACCGGGGTTCTCCCCGACCAGGATCGTGCCGAGCCCCGGACGGATGCCGTGCTCGTGCAACCGATCGATGCGGACCCGCAGTTCGTCGAGCGTCCGGGCAGCGAGGGCGGTGCCGTCGATGCGGACCGCCGAGCCCTCCCCCGCCCATCGCTCGACGGGCAGGGGGGTCAGAGCGTCGCTCACGCGTAGAGGGGGAACGCGTCGGTCAGGGTCTTCACCCGGGCCGAGAGCGCTGCGATGTCCGGGTTCGGCATGAGGGTCAGCGCGATGATGTCCGCGACCTCGGTGAACTCGGCGTCGCCGAAGCCACGCGTGGCGAGCGCCGACGTGCCGATGCGGACACCCGAGGTGACCATCGGCGGACGCGGGTCGAACGGCACGGAGTTGCGGTTCACGGTGATGCCGACCTCGTGCAGCAGGTCTTCGGCCTGCTTGCCGTCGACCTCGGAGGTGCGCAGGTCGACGAGCACCAGGTGCACGTCGGTGCCACCGGTGAGGACGTCGACGCCGGCCGCGCGGGCGTCCGGCTGCGTGAGCCGATCCGCGAGCAAGCGGGCACCGCGGATGGTGCGCTCCTGGCGGGCCTTGAACTCGGGGGTGCCGGCGAGCAGGAACGCGGTGGCCTTGGCGGCGATGACGTGCATGAGCGGGCCGCCCTGCTGGCCCGGGAAGACCGCGGAGTTCAGCTTCTTGAACAGGGTCTCGTCGTTGGACAGGATGATGCCCGAGCGGGGGCCGCCGAGGGTCTTGTGCACGGTCGACGAGACGACGTGGGCGTGCGGGACCGGGGACGGGTGCAGACCGGCGGCGACGAGGCCGGCGAAGTGCGCCATGTCGACCCAGAGCTTGGCGCCGACCTCGTCCGCGATCTCACGGAACTTCGCGAAGTCGAGCTGGCGCGGGTAGGCGGACCAGCCAGCGATGAGGACCTTCGGCTGGTGCTCGATCGCCTTCGCGCGGATGTCGTCGTAGTCGACCTCGAACGTCTCGGGGTCGACGCCGTACGCGACGGCGTTGTAGATGCGGCCGGAGAAGTTGAGCTTCATGCCGTGGGTCAGGTGCCCGCCGTGCGCGAGCTCGAGGCCGAGGATCGTGTCGCCAGCCGAGGCGATGGCGTGCAGGACGGCCGCGTTCGCGGTCGCACCGGAGTGCGGCTGGACGTTCGCGTAGGCAGCACCGAAGAGCGCCTTGGCACGGTCGATGGCGAGCTGCTCGGCGACGTCGACGTACTCGCAGCCGCCGTAGTAGCGCTTGCCGGGGTAGCCCTCGGCGTACTTGTTGGTGAGGACGGAGCCCTGGGACTCGAGCACGGCGCGCGGCACAAAGTTCTCGGACGCGATCATCTCGAGGGTGTCGCGCTGACGGCCGAGCTCCTGCTGCAGGACGGCGGCGATCTCGGGGTCGACCTCGGAGAGCGGGGCGTTGAAGGCTGCGCGGTCGGTGTCGACGGAGCCGTCGACGGCGGGCAGATCGGTGATGGACACGGTTCTCCTACGTGGGTTGGCGACGACCGGTGGGTCGCGCACGGACGATCGGTCGGTGCAGCCCAGGCGTACGGCCGCGCACCGTGTCAGGTGTCGCTCCCCGATGGTGACCCATCCAACGCCAGTCGCGACGTGACGATCGTACCGAGCCGTCCGCCCTGTGTCACCCTGGATGCATGACGCTGACCTCGCCCGACGTGGACGAACGGACCACCCCGGACGAACGCACCAGTGCGCGCGCGGACACCCCGTGGGTCACCGTCGTGTGGGACGACCCGGTGAACCTGATGTCGTACGTCACGTACGTCTTCCAGCGGCACTTCGGCTTCGGCCGCGCGCAGGCGGAACGGCTCATGCACCAGGTGGACACCGAGGGTCGGGCCATCGTGGCGACGGGTCCGCGCGAGGCGATGGAGGCCCACGTCCAGTCGATGCACGGCTACGGCCTGCAGGCGACCGTCGACAAGGCGCCCGAAGCGTGATCCCCTTCGTCCGCTGGGCCGACGGCGTCCACCTCGGCATGTCCTCCGGCGAGCGCGGGTTGCTCACGTCCCTGACCGAGCAGCTGCGCCAGGTGCTCGACGGCGACCTGACGGCGGACCCGGTGGCCGAGCGGATGTTCCCGGACGCCTACCCGGACGACGACGACGCCAGCGCGGAGTTCCGGAAGTACACGCAGTCCGACCTGCTGGCGCAGAAGACCACGAACGCGACGACCGTGCACGAGTGGCTGACGGGGACCCGCGACGGTGCCCTCGACCCGGAGGACGAGCAGGCCTGGCTCCGCACCCTGACCGACCTGCGGCTGACGATCGCCGACCGCCTCGGGATCGTCGACGCCGACGACGAGGAGCGTTCGGTCGAGGCCGACGCGGGCGTCGGCCTGCGCGACGTCTACGACTGGCTCGGCTACGTGCAGGAGCACCTGATCACGACGATGACCGACCCGCGGTGACGGTCACCTTCCGCGCGACCACCGAGGACGACCGGGAGGCCCTGCTCGCGTTCTCGACGTCGGAACCGGTCGCGTGGATCGGTCCGGACCGGTACCGCGCCGAGTCCGGCACGGACAACTACCGGCCGGGGTGGTCGTGGCTGGCCGAGCGCGACGGCCGTCCGGTGGCACGGGCGCTCTGGTGGGGTGGCGCGGACGCCGAGGCGCCGTCGACCCTCGACGACCTGCTGGTCGCTCCGGACGTGCCCGAGCGCGACCGGGTGGCGATCGCCGCCGGGCTGATCACGGGGGCGACCGCTGCGTTCGGGGTGGTGCCGGAGTGGATCGTCGACGTCGCGGTGGACTGGCACGACGACCCCGACGCCGTCGCCGCGGTGTCGTGGCGCACGGCGGCCGCCCGGGCGGCAGGGCTCGGACGATCGACGGAGCGGGTGAGTGTGGCGTGGACGCCGGACCACGGAGTGCCGATGCCGTCATCGCTGCGCTTCCGGTCCGGTGACGACGACGAGTTCGTGGACCTGTTCGCCCGCGTCGCGGTGGGGAGCCTCGACGCCCACACCGTGGCCTCGGTGGACGAACTCGGCCCGCGGGGCGCCGCCGCCGACGACCTCGAGTTCTACCGCTCGCTGCCGGGGTCGCGCGACGGCTGGCGGATCGCGCTCGACCCGGGCGGCCCGGTGGTCGGGTTCGTCCTGGCGACGCGGACGGCGTACGACGCGGCGATCAGCTTCATCGGCGTGCTGCCGCAGCACCGTGGGCGCGGTGTGGTCGACGGGCTGCTCGCCGAGGGGCTGCGCGTGCACGCCGAGGCCGGCGAGCCGAAGGTGGTCGGTACGACGGACGCGGCGAACACCCCGATGCGCCGGGCGTTCGAACGGGCCGGCTTCGTGGTGACGAAGCGCCGCATCGTGTTCGAGTACTGAGCCGATCCGGAGCGGCGGACCCGGGACTCGCAAGGCCACCTTGCAAGTTGCACTGTCGAAGTAGTACCGTGCCGGTATGGAATCACCCGATCCGACCGCGCTCGCCGGCGACCTGCTGACGCTCTACGGTCGGATCCGTCGCACGCTGCTGACCGGCAAGGCCGACGAGGTCACGGCGTCCCAGACCGCCGCGCTCGGCCGCCTGCTGCGGTACGGCGAGAGCACGGTCGCCGAGCTCGCCCGCGCCGAGGGCGTCCGGCCGCAGTCGATGGGCGCGACCGTCCAGGCGCTCGAGGACCTCGGCCTCGTCGAACGACGTCCAGACCCCGCCGACGGCCGCCGTGCGCTCATCCGCGCGACCGACCAGGGTGCCCGTGCCCGCGAGGACGCCTGGACCACCCGCACCCGCGTCCTGACCGACCGGCTCGCCGCGCTGCCCGACGCCGACCGCGACACCGTCGCCCGAGCGATCGCGATCCTCGCCCCGCTCACCGAACGCTGACCCCGGAAGAAGCACTCCCACGTCCACCTCGACCACTCCCACCCCCGTCGTCGCGCCGGGCAGCACCGGCAGTGGCTTCGGCCCGAAGCTCCTCATCCCGGTGCTCGTCGGGCCGCTGCTCAACCCGATCAACACCACGATGGTGTCCGTCGCGCTCACGCCGATCTCCCGCGACCTGGGGATCGGTGCGGCGCAGGCGATCTGGCTCGTCGCCGCCCTGTACCTGGCGAGTGCGATCGCGCAGCCGACGATGGGCAAGCTCGCCGACCGCTTCGGCCCGAAGAAGGTGTTCCTGACCGGGCTCGTGATCGTCGGTATCGCCGGGGTCGTGCCCGAGTTCCTGACCGGCTTCGGCGGCGCGGTGTTCGCCCGCGTGCTCATCGGCATCGGCACCTCGTCGGCGTACCCGGCAGCACTCACCACCCTCCGACAGCACTCGGCACGGATCGGGAAGCCGACCCCGCCGCTCGTGCTCGGAGCGCTGTCCATCACCTCGCTCGTGTCCGCGGCGGCCGGGCCTCCGCTCGGCGGCGCGCTGATCGCCGCGTTCGGCTGGCACGCGATCTTCCTGGTGAACGTGCCCCTGGCGGCGTTCGGCATCGTCGTGGCGTCGATGTGGCTGCCGTCCGACCGTCTCCGTCCGCGTGACGACGAGGCCCTGCCCGTCCTGCAGGCGCTCGACCCGTTCGGCATGCTGCTCATGACGGGCACCGTCTCGGCGCTGCTCGTGTTCCTGCTCGACCTGTCCGCCGGCCTGTGGTGGCTGCTCGCGGTGGCGATCGTGCTGCTCGTCGCCCTCGTGCTGTGGGAGCTGCGCGCGGTCCGGCCGTTCGTGGACGTCCGGATGCTCGCTCGGAACGGCGCGTTGTCCCGCACCTACGTGCGACTGTTCCTGACGTACCTGCTCGCGTACACGATGACCTACGGGTTCTCGCAGTGGGTGCAGGACGTCGCCGGGTACTCGAGCGACGTCGCCGGGTACATCCAGCTGCCGGCCGCGATCGTGGCCGGGATCGCGTCGTTCGTCGTCGCCCGGAAGACCGTCGTGCGCGGACCCCTGATCGTCGCGGCCGTCGTGCCGATCGTCGGCGGGGCGCTCCTGCTCTTCCTGCACACCGGGTCGCCGGTCGTGCTGCTCGCGCTGGCGCCGGCGCTGTTCGGCGTCCCGCAGGCGCTGGCGTCGGTGTCGAACCAGGCGGCGCTGTACCGGCTCGTGCCCGCGTCGTACATCGGCACCGCGGCCGGGCTGTCCCGCACGGCGGTGTACATCGGGGCGATCGGGGCCTCGTCGCTCATCGGTGGCGTGTTCGGCCAGGCCCCGACCACACCGGACCTGCACGTGCTGGCGTGGGTGATCCTCGGGGTCGCGGTGCTCCTGACGGTCCTGACCCTGGCCGACCGCCGCCTCCGCACGGCCGCCGCCGCCGCCGCGCCCGCTTCGTGAGCAGAAATGGTCGGGTCGCGTGACGGCACTCGACCATTTCTGCTCACGAAGCACCGCGCTCGCCGCGCCCGGTACCCTGATCCGGTGACCGACCCGACCCCCACGCACTGGACCCTGACGCTCGTCTGCGACGACCAGCCCGGGATCGTGCACGCCGTCTCCGGAGCGGTCGTCGCCGCCAACGGCAACATCACCGAGTCGCAGCAGTTCTCGAGCGTCGACACCAACACGTTCTTCATGCGCCTGCAGGTCATGGCGCCGGTGGACCGTGCGACCTTCGAGGCGGCCCTCGCCCCCGTCGCCGCCCGGTACGATGCCCGCGTCCAGCTCGACGTCGTCGGTCGCCCGCTGCGCAGCCTCGTCCTCGTGTCGAAGGCCGGGCACTGCCTCAACGACCTGCTCTACCGCCAGCGCGGTGGGCAGCTGCCGATCGAGGTCCCCCTCGTGCTGTCCAACCACCCGGACCTGTCCGAGCTCGCGTCGTTCTACTCCGTGCCGTTCGAGCACCGTCCGGTCACCGACGCGGACGGCAAGGCGGCCATGGAGCGCCGTGTGCTCGAAGCCGTCGAGGAGCACGACATCGAACTCGTCGTGCTCGCCCGCTACATGCAGATCCTGTCGCCGGAGCTCTGCGCGGCGCTCGAGGGCCGCGCGGTCAACATCCACCACTCGTTCCTGCCTGGCTTCAAGGGCGCGAACCCCTACCGCCAGGCGCACGCCCGCGGCGTGAAGCTCATCGGTGCGACGGCCCACTTCGTCACGAGCGACCTCGACGAGGGCCCGATCATCGAGCAGAACGTCGTGCGCGTGGACCACACGAAGGACCCCGCCGAGCTGGTCTCCATCGGCCAGGACGAAGAGTCCCGCACCCTCACCCAGGCAGTGCGCTGGATCGCCGAGGACCGCGTCCTGCTCGACGGCGCCCGCACCATCATCTTCAAGTAGGCAGCACCATGACGAACGCCCCGCAGTCCCCCGTCGACTGGGAATCAGTCCCCGGCCCGGCACCCGCCGGCAGGCAGCGACGGCCGTTCGACGTCTGGCGCGTGCTGCGCGTCCTGGTCTGCACGTTCGGTCTGGTCTCCCTGGCATTCTGGGGCTACTGGTCGTGGCAGCTCCCATTGCCCGGTTACCTGTTCATGGTCGGCGCTCCGCTGTTCGCGGCCGTCGTCTGGTACTTCTTCCGCTCGCCGGCGTCGCCGATCGAGACCGACATCGTCGGCAAGACGATCGTCGAGGTCGCGTTGGTCACCGCCGCGGGCGCGACCTGGATCTCCATCGGCCACCCGGTCGTGGGCTTCGTCTTCATCGTGATCGCCGCCCTGAGCGGCGTGATCGCGTTCCGCAGGGAGACCGCATGACCGACACGGGCCTCCAGGCCGGCCGGGAGGCGCAGCGCACCCTGGTGCGCGCATCCCGCGTCGTCGACGCGGCCGGGTCCACGGCGGACGGCTGGGTCCTGCTCGCCGGTGCCGTGGTGCACGCGGTCGGCTCCGGCCCCGAAGCCCCCGCGGCGGACCAGGTCGTCGACCTGGGCGACGCGGTCCTGACGCCCGGGTTCATCGACCTGCACGGGCACGGCGGTGCGACCGAGTCGTACGAGGACGACTCCTTCGCCGAGTCGCTGGCCGTCCACCGGGCGCACGGCACGACCCGGTCGGTCCTGTCCCTCGTCGCGAACCCGGTCCCCGCCCTCGCGGACTCGCTCGCGCGGATCCGTTCCGTGATGGCGACCGACCCGCTCGTGCTCGGTGCGCACCTGGAGGGGCCGTTCCTGTCCCCGCACAACAAGGGCGCCCACAACGAGTCGTTCCTCATCGACCCGTCCCCCGCAGCGGTCGACGCACTGCTCGAGGCCGGCGCGGGCGTCATCCGCCAGGTCACCATCGCGCCGGAACTGCCGGGCGCGCTCGACGCCGTCCGCCGGTTCGTCGCCGCCGGGGTCACCGTCGCCGTCGGCCACACCGTCGGCACCTACGACCAAGCCCGTGCCGCGTTCGACGCCGGTGCGACGCTGCTGACCCACGCGTTCAACGCCATGCCGGGGCTGCACCACCGCGCCCCGGGGCCGATCGGTGCCGCGGTGGCCGACGACCGGGTGACGCTCGAGCTCATCCTCGACGCCGTGCACGTGCACCCGGTCGTCGCGGACACCCTGCTCCGGGCTGCTCCGGGCCGGGTGGCGCTCATCACCGACGCCATGGGTGCCGCGGGCGCTGCCGACGGCTCGTACCGACTGGGATCGCTCGACGTCACCGTGACCGACGGGGTCGCGCACGTCGCCGGGACCGACACCATCGCGGGGTCGACGTTGACGCAGGACGTGGCGTTGCGGAACGCGGTCTCGCTCGCCGGACGGACGCTGCCCGAGGCCGTCGCGGCCCTGACGAGCGTGCCGGCCGCGGCCCTGGGGCTCGGCGACCGACTGGGACGGCTCGCGCCGGGGTACGCGGCCGACCTCGTGGCGCTGTCCCCGGCGCTCGAGGTGCAGCGGGTGTGGGGCGGCGGGCGCGAGCTGCGCTGATCAGTGCCGGACGAGTGCTCCCGCGACGAGCCGCAGCAGCAGGGCGACCGCACCGAGCCCGGCGACGGCGACCCCGATGACGACCACGATGACGAGTCGGGTGAGGAAGTGCACTTCGGACTCGTCCTCGCGCACGCCGAGGGACGACGCACCCACGAACACGAACACCGCCGCGATGAGCAGCAGCCCCCCCGATCCAGGTCGTGGCGCGCAGGGCGGCCGGTGCTGGTGGCCGGTTGCGATCGTCCGGGGTCGTCGGTCGGGTCTTGGCGCCCTCGGTCTCCCAGTCGGCGAGTTCGGTCATGGTGGTCCCCCTCTGTCGGGTCGATCGTAGGGCCTGCCGGTCCGTCGGTCAGGGCAGGTCGGTGGGGCGTGGGTTCAGTGGTTCACCGAACTTCGGAGCCTTCCCCGGCACGCAGTGCCCGTAGATGGACACGTCGGCGTGGGACTCGTACACCTGGAACATGACGGCGAACCCGTCGCTCGCGGTACCGCCGAGGTAGCCGTTCGGGTAGCCGATGACCGTCCGCTCCGGCGTCAGTGTCGCGTCGCGCTGCACCCGTGCGCCGTCGTACCCGACAGCGGCGAGCGCCGTCACGACGCGCCGGGCGACCTGCTCGGGCGTACCGGGCAGCGGCAGCCGACGGGTCGCCGAGTACGAGTACTGAGCCGCTTCGTGGCTCCCGGTACCGCAGATGAACCATGCGGGATCGTCATCGCCCCAGCCGTCCTCGCCGACGACCGACCGGACGGCAGCGAAGACGTCCAGGACGTCCTGGTGGGATTCTTCGACGTTCATCGACGTGTCCTTCTGCATCGGGGAGTACGGGGCGGCGTCGGCGCACCCGGCCAACAGCATCGTGACGGCGACCGATGCCACGACGGCTCCGCCCCACCGTTCAGAGCCTCGGGTCACCGGTGAGTCCTGTCTGCCAGCCGTACATGAGCCAATCGTCCGTCGTCTGCTGTCGCATGCGGTCGAACGGGCCGCCCTGTTCAGGGATCGTGCTGCCGAGTCCCATCGCTGCCCGCGCGCTGTTGTGCTGGGCCGTGGTGCCGTCGTCGAAGTACGAGTACCGGCCGTCACCGTTCCCGCCGACGTAGGGGCCGTGCTGCGTGACCCCGTGCAGCGTGCCGTCGCTGCCCCGCTGGGTCTCCGAGCTGAACTCGTGTGCGTCCCACGAGGACTCGGTCGGATCCCGCCGACCCGACAGGTTCTGGCCGGTGACGGCCCAGCCGTCCTCGGCACCCTGGCTGGCGAAGACCTCGCCCGCCGGCACGTGCAGCGCCGAAGCCTTCGGTGCGACGTCCGTGACCCCGGCCGAGCCGAGCAGCACCACGTGGTCGGCGTGGGTCCTCGTCAACGCGATCGTCGCCACGTTCGTGCCGTAGGAGTGCCCCAGCACGGTGAGGTCGGCGTCGCGTCCGGCGGCGGCGCGTGCCGCATGGAACCCGTCGAGGTCGGCCACCAGTCGGTCGGCGCCCTCGTGCGCGCGGCCGTTCGCGACGACGGCCGCGAACGTCGGGTCGTCGGCCATCGGTGGGTGGTACCCGATCCAGGACACCACGGCGATGTCGCCGGCGCGGACGCCGGACACGCGGACCTGCTCAGCGCGCATCCCCATCGCGATCTTGCCGTAGTTCTGCACCGTGCCGTCTTGGTCCGTCGCGGTGTTCATGCCCGGCACGATGACGCTGACGTGCGCGGCGCGGTCGAGGTCACCGGCGACGATCTGCCCGAGTGGTGGACGGTCGTCGACGAGTGACACGAGCGACACCGGGGTCGTGTCGAGGGTGTCCTGGATGTTCCGGTAGGCATCGCGCTGCCGCGACCACGTGGACAGCTCCGCTCGGGCGGCGGCAGCTCCGGCCGGGGTCTTCGCGGCGTCGAGCTGCTCCCGCCAGTGCGCGACCTGCCGTTCTGCGTGGGCGAGCCGGTCGACCAGCACCGTCGTGTTCGCCCGGACCCGTGCCCAGTACGCGACGCCGTTCAGGTTCCCGATCACCGTGGGCAACGCCACGACGAACGCCCGCTGGGCTGCCGACGGCGCTCCGTCCGGGCCGGACATCGCCTGCCACCACCCGGCGACGTCGGTGGCGTCGAGCCCTGCGAGACGCCGGGCGATGCGCGGGTCGTCCCGCAGCGCCGCGATGCTCTCGTGGTCGAGGGTGCCGAGCCAGGTGGTGAACTGCCCGTCGCTCATCGCCCGGGCGGCCGCAGCCGAGACGAGGCCGCCGAGCACCGCTCGGTCGTCGAGCGCAGACGCCGCCGCACGGTCCGCGGCAGCGCGTCGGGCGACGAGCTCGTCCCACTGCGCCGACAACCGCGCCTCGAGCCCCGCGAGCCAGACGCCGCTGTTCTGCACCTGCTGCAGGAGGACCTCGTCCGCCTCGACCGCATCGGGTCCGGCCGCCGTCCGGGTCGCGGCGCGGACCGCCCGCGCGTTCACCGCGATGTCGTCGGCCGTGTTCCGGAGCGCCGTCTGCAGGCGAGCGGCTTCGTCCTGGATCTGCTGGACCTCGCGCGCGTAGTCGGCGAGCGCCGTCGCCGCGGCGTCCAACCGTGCGGCGACGCGGTGCGCACTCGCCGGCACCGTCGCTGCGACCGTCAGGAACTGCTGCTGTGCTGCACCCTGCCACCCGGCCGCCGCGGACTCCGCCGCGACGAGCACCTGACGGGCTCCGTCGCGGACGGCATCCGCGTGCTCGTCGTGCAGGCGGGCGACGCGTTGGATGCCGTCCGGGTCTCCGGCGGTGGGGTCGGCGCTCACCGGACCCGCCGGGCGAGGTCGGCGTCGGCGCGCAGGACCGCTTCGGCAGCGGTGGTCACGTACCCGCCCAGGGTGTCCGCGTCGTCACCGAGCGAACCGATCATCGCGTCGAGGGCGCTGGCCGACACGACGAATGCCGACTCCACCGTCGCCGACCCGAACGTGCCGCTGTCCGCCCCGGACAGCGCACGCTCGGACCGGAAGTCACCAGCCGCCTGCAGGACCCCTCGTGACACCGCCTGCATCGTCGACAGGTCGACCACCAGATCCCCCATGCTGCCCCTTCCGCCCTCCGGACGGGGTCAACATATCAGTACTGGAGTACGACGTGTCAAGCGCTGTTCACCGGTCGATCGGGCGCCCCCGAGCACCGCTCGCCCACGTCGTGTCCGCCGCGTCCCCGACCCGGAGCGACAGCGTGCCGCCGCGGGTGACGAAGGACGCCGGGACCCACGACTTCTCGAGGGTCCGCCCGTCCAACCGCGCACCGTGCACGTACGGCGCGGTGCCGGAGGACCGGACGACGATCCGCTCCCCGCTCGACCGCCGGATGTCGACCGTGCTGAACGTCGGGCTGCCGATGAGCATCTCCGCCCGCCCCGGCGTCTGCGGGAACAACCCGATCGACGCGAAGACGTACCAGGCACTCATCGTGCCCAGGTCGTCGTTGCCCGGCAGCCCGCTCGGCCCGGTCGTGTAGGCGTCGTCGACGACCCGGCGCACGGTCTCCTGCGTCTTCCACGGTTTGCCGAGCGCGTTGTACATCCACGGCGTGTGGATGTCCGGCTCGTTGGTCGGGTCGAACTTCGTGGCGTCGCCGCCGGTCACCGCGAACGCACCAGTGCTGTCGTGGAAGAACGCATCGAGTCGCGCGACCGCCGCGTCGTCGCCACCCAGGGCCGTCGACAGCCCCCGTACGTCCTGCGGCACGAGCCAGGTGTACTGCGCACTCGTCCCCTGCGCGAACCCGGTGCCGGTCGAGGGCGACCAGTCGGGCGTCCACGATCCGTCGGCCTGACGAGCGGCCTGGTGTCCGACGGCCGCGTTGAAGGTGTTCTTCCAGTAGGTCCCGCGCTCCGCGAACACCCGGGCGTCCGAGCGCAGCCCGAGGGAACCCGCCCAGTACCCGAGCGCACTGTCGGAGATCGAGTCCTCGAGCGTCTCGGCAGCGCCACCCCAGCACGAGCAGTCGTCGTTCGCGGCGTACTGACGCTGCAGGTACTCGTCGAGCGCCGGGCGTTGCGCCAGGCACTGGCCCGGGCACCCGATGTCGCTCTCGGCGTCGGCGTTCTCGACGGTCGCCTGGTGCTTCAGCGAGGCGTAGGCGGCCCGCACGTCGAAGTTCCGGACCCCCATCGCGTACCAGGTGGCGAGGGTCGCGGCCGAGGGGTCACCCGTCATCACGTGCGTCGGCGCCCCGAGGTGGAGCCAGCGGTCCCACACCCCACCGTTCTGCTGGGCGAACCGCAGCATCGACTGCGCCATGTCCCCGGCGACGTCCGGCCGCAGCAGTGCGAGCAGTTGGATCTGCGCCCGGTACTGGTCCCACCCGGAGTACGTGCCGTAGACGGCCCGGTGCCCTCGGTCCATGCGGTGCACCCGCTGGTCCGGCCCGAGGTAGCGGCCGTCGCGGTCGTTCAGCGTGTTCGGCTGCATGAGCGCGTGGTACACGGACGTGTACAGCTGGGTGGTGCGGTCCGCGGTGCCGCCTCCGACGCGCAGACGCGACAGTTCGCGGTTCCAGGAGGCCCGTGTGCCGGCCGCCACACTCGCGACGGTCGATCGCTGGGTCACCTCGCCGTCGCGGTTCGCGATCGCTCCTGCGGCGCTCACGTACGAGATGCCGATCTTCGCGTGCACCGTCGCACCGCGACGCGCGTCGAACCCGACCCACGCGCCGGAGCCGCGTCCGGCACGGTCGGCGCCGGTCAGGTAGCCCTCCCCACCGGAGGAGGACGTGCCTCCCGGTCGGACCGTGCCGTCCTGCCAGGTGCCGGTGCTCGTGAACGCCTTGTCGAAGGTGGCCGTGAAGAACAGCCGGTAGTAGCTGCGCCGGTCGGGGTTGGTGGCCCCGCCGCCGTTCGCCCGGCGGCTGCAGAAGCCGCCGGTGAGGACGCTGCCGCTCACAGTGCGGGTCCGGGCGTCGACGCGGGTGGTCGCGGCCTCGCTGCCGTTGATCGAGTTCGAGGTGCGGAAGAGCAGGTTCGCGGCTTTCCCGGCGGGGAACGCGAACTCGCCGATCCCGGCCCGGGTGGTGACGGCGAGGTCGGTGCGGACGCCGTTGTCGAGTGCGACACCGTAGCGCCCGGGGCTCGCGGACTCGTCGTCGTGCGAGTAGCCGGCGGCGTAGACCGCGTCGGTGGAGTCGGCCGACGGCGACGTCGTGATCGGGGTCGTGACCGGCATGATCGGCACGTCACCGGCGGCCCCCGGCGCGCAGCCGGCACCGTTGAGGTGCGTCAGGCTGAAGCCGCGCAGCCGGTTCACGTCGTACGAGTAGCCGTTCGCGACCGGGGTCGAGGTCTGGTCGCCCGCGGTGCCGGAGGGGCTCCACTGGAGCATGCCGAACGGTGCGGTCGCGCCGGGCCAGGTGTTGCCGTCGCCGCTCGTGCCGATGAACGGGTCGACGTACCGGGCGGGATCGGAGACAGTCCGCCCCGTCTGCGCTGCCTGCCCTGACGGCGAGGCGACGGCCGGCGCGGCGACGACCCCCGTCCCGAGCAGCGCGGCGATCGTGGCCACCGCGGCGAGCGGGAGCGGGCGGACGAGCGGGCGACGGTGCACGCGAGAACGGTTCACGTCGGCGACGCTAGCCCCCTCGGACGGGGGACGCGCGATCCGTCACCGAGCCCTCTCCTGCTGTTCACCACGGTCGGCGTGTTCGGGGCCCACAGGCGGGTTCACCGCCGCTGGTAGCGTCCGGGCATGGTGTCGACGACCGACGAACCGGCCCGAGGACGCGTCCGCGACCTGCTCGGGCTGCCGTCCCCTGACGAGCTCCGTCCGGTGGCGGTCCGCCTGGAGCCGCTCGGACGCGACGGGTCGGTGCGGTGGGCACGCGTCGAGCTGGACACGGCCGACGGCGACACCATCCCGTGCTTCCTCCTGACCCCGGACCACGGCGGGGGAACGGACGTCATCGCCGTCCACCAGCACGCGGGCGACTTCACCTCCGGGAAGAGCGAGGCCGCCGGGCGGGCGGGGGATCCGACTCTCGCCTACGGCGTGGTGCTCGCTCGCAGTGGGGCCCGCGTGGTCATCCCCGATCTGATCGGTTTCGAGGAACGCCGACGCGACTGGACTGACGACCCGGCGGCCGACGAACGCCTCGACGCGCTCTTCCGTGTGGCAGACGGCAGCAGCCTGCAGGCGAAGCACTCGCGTGACATCGCCACGGTGACGTCCTGGATGATCGAGACGAGTACTGCCGACACCGAACTCGGCATCGTCGGACACTCCCTCGGCGGACAGGTGGCGCTGTTCGCACTCGCCGTGGACGCCCGACTCACGCGGGGCGTGGTCAGCTGCGGACTCGGTACGCTGGCCTCGTTCGAGGACGCTCGGATCCGCCACAACCCGGCCTGGTTCGTCCCGGGACTCACCGCCGCTGGCGACGTCCCCCTGGTCGCGTCGGCCGTTGATCAACCGGTCCTCGTCGCGGCGGGACGGGACGACGGACTGTTCCCCCTCGCCGGCGTCCGGCGCGTCCTCGACGCGTTCCCTCCGGGTGTCGCGACGACCGAGGTGTTCGACGGCGGCCACACGATGCCGGCGCGCATCACGGAAGCGGCACTCCGGCACCTGCTGCCCACGTGAACGGATGATCAGGACCCGTCGCGCACCGCGACCTGGTCCACGAACGCCCGGACGCGAGCGCGGAACGCCGGGTCCGCCGCCGGGCCCTGCACCGGCACGACGTGCAGCCGCCGGTCACCACGGCGGAGGGCAGGTCCGACGAACACCCCCTCGGTGACGTCCGCGGCGGTGGCTGCCCAGAGGGTCGAACGAGCGCCGTCCGCAGCGGTCCGGGCCAAGCTGCGTGCGACCATGCCGCCGAGGCGCTGCGTCAGGGTCTCCGCCTGGTCGTTCATCCCCGTCGCCGCGATGCCGGGGTGCGCGATCACCGACCGGATGTCCGAACCGGCAGCACGGAGTCGTTCACCGAGGTCGACGCTCAGCGCTGCGGCCGCGGTCTTGGAGTCGGTGTACACACCGAACTGCGAGTAGTCGTCCGGACCGTCGACCCCGCCCGGACCAGGCACGCGGCGGGTGCGCTGCGACAGGTTCGAGCCGACGAGCACGACGCGGGGCGACGGCCCGCCGAGCAGCGGGAGCATCGCCTCGGCGAGCACGGCCGGCCCGACGACGTTCGTCGCCCAGGTGCGCTCGATTCCTTCGTCGGTGCGCCCGAAGGTGCCGATCGTCGCACCGGCGTTGTTGACGAGGGCGTCCACGGCGATGCCGTCCTCGGCGAGGTGGCGGGCGAACGCCGTGACGGACGCGACGGACGCGGTGTCGACGAGCCGCGCCTCCAGGTCGAGACCCACGGGGAGGACGCGAGCCGCCTTGTCGAGGTCACGCACGCCGGCGACGACGCGGGCGCCGGCCGAGGCGAGGGTCGTGGCGACGACGAGGCCGAGCCCACCGGTCGCGCCGGTGACCACCACGGTCCTGCCGTGCTGGTCGGGCATCGCCGCCGGTTCCCACTCGAAGCTGTCCATCGTCGTCTCCTGCTCGTTCGGCGCACCCAATCGGATGATCCATCCGGAACGCTAGCACAACCGGATAGAGTGTCCACATGACGATCGCGATGGCCCGACCCGAGGCGCTGCGCTCCGATGCCCAGCGCAACCGGACGGCACTGCTCGACGTCGCCCGCACCTTCGTCGACCGGGGCGAACCGGCCCTGCTCAACGCCGTCGCGCACGAGGCCGGAGTGGGGGTCGGGACCGCCTACCGGCACTTCCCGAGCCAGCAGCACCTGCTCGAAGCGCTCGCGATCGACGCGCTCGAGGACATGCTCGACCAGGTCCGCGACGCCGTCGTGCTGCCGGACGCAGCCGATGCGCTCCGCGGGGTCGTCACAGCCGCGTTCCGGAGCATGGTGGACGACGCAGCCCTCGGTGACCTGCTGACCAACGGCGGGTTCTCCTGTGCGGACACCGCTGCCCTCGCCGGCGACCTGGTGGTGTCCGTCGACGCGCTGCTCGCGAGGGGACGCACCGAGGGGATCGTCCGGACCGACGTCGACGCCGACGACCTCCGCCGGCTGCTGTGCGGGCTGCGCGAGGCGGCCGTCGCCGGCGGCACCCGGGTCAGCGATCCGGAGCGCTACGTCGAGATCCTGCTCGCCGGGCTCCGTCCGACGAGCTGACCGACGCCCTGATCGCGGCGAGGCCGACGAGCGCCCCGAACCCGCAGACGGCCACCGCCGCCACCGCGACCGCGATGTAGGCCGCTTCGGTCGAGGACCCCCGGTAGGGCATGTCGTCGAGCCATCCCAGTCCGGCGATCACGATCACCAGGCCGATCGCGACGCTGCCGGCCACCACCAGCACCGCATCACGGGCGGCCCGGAGCACGGTACGCGAGCGGGGTTCCACGGGTTCATCCTGCCGGGCGGCGACGGGCACTGTCAGGATGGGCGCATGAGCGTCATGGTCTCCGTGTTCGATGCGCACCGCAGCCGTACGAGCGAGAAGTACACCGCGTACCCGCCGGACGTCCTGCCGATGTTCGTCGCCGAGATGGACTCGATGCTCGCAGAACCGGTGCGTGAGGCCCTCGTCGCCGCGGTCACCAACGGTGACACCGGGTACGTCGGCCACGGTCGTGCCCTGCCCGAGGCGTTCGCGGACTTCGCCGAGAGCCGGTGGGCCTGGCGCGTCGACCCCGACTTCGTCCGCACCACCACCGACGTGTCGGTTGCTGCGGTGGAGATGCTCCGCCGGATCATCGAGCCGGGCGACCAGGTCGTCATCATGCCGCCCGTGTACCCGCCGTTCTGGGAGTACGTGTCCGAGGCCGGCGGTACCGTGACCGAGGTCCCGTTGCTCGCACCCGACGGCCCCGCGGACCCGTTCGACACCACGGCCGGCTGGCGGATGGACCTGGACGGCCTCGCGCAGGCGTTCGCCGACGGCGCGCGTACCGTGCTGCTCTGCAACCCGCACAACCCCCTCGGCCTGGTGCACGACCGCTCGTCGCTCGTCGCACTCGCGAAGCTCGCCGCCGAGTGGGACGCCGTGGTCGTCTCGGACGAGATCCACGCGCCGCTCGTGCACGCCGACGCGGTCTTCACGCCGTTCCTGGAGTCCTGCCCCGAGGCCGCCGCGCTCGGGGTCTCGTTGACGAGCGCGAGCAAGGCCTGGAACCTCGCGGGCACGAAGTGCGCGTTGATCGTCGGCGCCTCGGAGCGGGCCCGTGCGTGGTTCGACGCCCTGCCGACCGAGGTCGTCGAGCGCACCGGGATCCTCGGGTACACCGCGAGCGTCGCCGCGTTCAGCGAAGGCGGACCGTGGCTCGCGTCCCTGCTCACCGAACTCGCCGCGAACCGCCGCACCCTGGCCGAGCGGATCGGTGACGTCCTGCCCGGGGCGGAGTACCGGCAGCCGCAGGCGTCCTACCTGGCGTGGCTGGACCTGCGCGCCCTGCCGTGGGGCGACGACCCCGCGGCGCTGCTGGTCGACGAGGCGAAGGTGGCGCTCGCCTCCGGACCGGCGTTCGGACGCCAGGGTCAGGGCTTCGCGCGGCTGAACTTCGGGTGCTCGGCCGAGACCCTCGATGACGGCCTCAGCCGCCTGCACACCGCGTTCCGGCAGCGTGCAGACGGCTGATCGTCGGACCTACTCGAACACCTGCCACGCCGGCTTGTTCGCGTACGTGTAGCGGTAGTAGTCGGCGAGCTGCAGGCCGGCCGCGGCTTCCTCGTCGACGACGACCGTCGCGTGCTCGTGCAGTTGCAGCGCAGAACCGGGGACGAACGAGCTGAGCGGTCCCTCGACCGCGGCGGCGACCGCGTCGGCCTTGGCGGAGCCCTGCGCGACGAGGACGAGCTGCTGGGCGTCGAGGATGGTGCCGAGCCCCTGCGTCATGCAGTGCGTCGGGACCTGCTCGGGCGAGTCGAAGAACCGCGCGTTGGCGTCACGGGTCGACGGCGCCAGGGTCTTGATCCGGGTGCGCGAGGCGAACGAGGACGTCGGCTCGTTGAACCCGATGTGCCCGTTCGCGCCGATCCCCAGGATCTGCACGTCGATCCCGCCGGCGGCACGGATCGCGGCGTCGTACTCCTTCGCCGCGAACTCGAGGTCGTCGGCACGACCGTCGGGCACCCGCACCCGCGAGGGGTCGAACCCGAGCGGCGCCACGACGTCGCGCGCGATGACGCTGGCGTACGACTCCGGGTGCTCGAGCGGGATGCCGACGTACTCGTCGAGGGCGAACCCACGAGCCTCGGCGAACGAGATCTCGCCCGCACCGACCCGACGCTGCAGGTCGGTGTAGATGCCCTGCGGGCTGGATCCGGTGGCGAGACCGATGACGGCGGACGGCTTCTTGGCGACGACGGACGCGATCTTGGCCGCGGCGACGCGACCGACCTCAGCCGGCGTGGGCAGGATGATGATCTCCACACGCCCATGCTACTGGTCATGACCAGTCTCCGACAGGGCGGGATCGGTAGCGTGGGGACATGCCCACCCCCGACTTCGTCCTGTCCCTCCGCTCGAGGATCGGCACCGATCCGCTGTGGCTGACGGGCGTCACCGCCGTGGTCACGCGGGGCTCCGGTGCCGACCAGGAGCTCCTCGTGGTCCGTCGTGCGGACAACGGTGCCTTCACCCCGGTGACCGGCATCGTCGACCCGGGCGAGGAACCCGCCGTCGCTGCCGAGCGCGAGGTCCTGGAAGAGGCCGACGTCGTCGCCGTGGCCGAACGGCTGGCGTGGGTGCAGGTGCTGCCGGAGATGACGTACCCGAACGGCGACCAGGCGCAGTACCTCGACCTGGTGTTCGCCTGCCGGTACGTCTCGGGCACGCCGAACCCCGCCGACGGCGAGAACACCGAGGCGTTCTGGGCCCGGCTCGACGACCTGCCCGACATGCCCGCGAACATGCGGGCCCGCGTTGCGGCCGCCCTGTCCGACGAGCGCGAGGCGCGCTTCCAGCGCTGACCCAACCGGCCTGGAGGCGCGGGGCGGCCCCGCCCCGCGTCTCCAGTCCGCCCGTGGTCGCGCCCACCCCGCGAAAGCGACAGTGTGCCGCCGACCTTCCGCGGGAAACTGTCGCTTTCGCGGAGGGAACGGGCCCGGCCCGGCGAGGACTGTCGCTTTCGTCGAACGAGCAGTCGCGGTCAGGTGAGCGGGGCCACCGCCACGGGGGCGCCGAGCAGGCGGACGGCGACGGACTCGCCGGCGGCGCGACGGTCGCCGACCTCGTGCTGCACGGTCACGACGGTGTCGTCGTCGAGCCGGACCGTGGTGCGGCGGATCGAGCCGAGGAAGCTCGACGACACGACGGTGCCGGTGATGCCCTCCGGGGCGAAGGCGACGTCCTCCGGTCGGACGTAGGCGAGCACCGGGCCGTCGGCGACCGAGGCGTCGAGCGCGGGCACGCGGAACCCGTACACGAACACGTCGCCGCCGCGCAGGTCGCCCTGCAGCCGGTTGGACTGGCCGACGAAGTCCGCCGTGAACGCCGACGACGGGGAGCGGTAGAGCTCCTCCGGCGTGCCGATCTGCTCGATGTCGCCGGCGTTCATCACGGCGATGCGGTCGGAGACGGCGAGCGCCTCTTCCTGGTCGTGGGTGACGAACACCGTGGTGATGCCGAGGTCGCTCTGGATGCGGCGGATCTCCTCACGGAGCGAGACGCGCACCTTGGCGTCGAGGGCGGACAGCGGCTCGTCGAGCAGGAGGACGCGGGGCCGCGTGACCAGGGCGCGGGCGAGAGCGACGCGCTGCTGCTGGCCACCCGACAGTTGGTGCGGGTAGCGCTCAGCGAACTCGCCCAGGTGCACCATGTCGAGTGCCTCGACGACGCGGCTCCTGCGCTCGGCGGCGGGGACACGGCGCATCTCGAGGCCGAACGCGACGTTCTGCCGCACCGTCATGTGCGGGAACAACGAGTACTGCTGGAACACCATCCCGATGTCGCGCTTGTTCACGGGGGTGGCGGCGACGTCCTGGCCGTCGATGCGGATGGCGCCGGCGTCGATGGCCTCGAGGCCGGCGAGCGCCCGGAGCGCCGTCGTCTTGCCGCAGCCCGACGGGCCGAGCAGGGACACGAACTCGCCCGGTTCGACGCGGAGCGACAGTCCGGCCAGGGCCCGGTGCGTGCCGTAGTGCTTCTCGACGGCCTCGAGCTCGACGACGGCGCCGGTGGAGGCGAGGGACGCCGGGGCTGCCGGTGCGGTGACGGTCATGCGGACTCCTTGACGCGGGTGGTGCGGACGGTGCGGGTACGGCCGGCACGACGGCCCGTCCCGATGCGGCCGATGACGACGAGCAGCACGAAGCCGAACAGGAGGGCCGCGACCGAGAAGATCGCGGCGACGTACGGGTCGGTCTGCTGCACGAGCACAAGCGCGGTCTGGAAGGTGGTGCGGGACAGGAACGCGGCGAGCGTGTACTCGCCGAGGACCACCGTGATGGTGAGGAAGCACGCGGCGGTGATGCCCCGGCGCAGGTTCGGCAGGAGCACCCGCCAGGTGACCGTCCACCACGAGGCGCCGAGCGACCGGGCGGCCTCGGACAGCACCGTCATGTCCGTCGCGGTGATGGCGGCGGCGATCGGGCGGAACGCGAACGGCAGCGTGACGATGCCGATCGCGAAGGCCAGGGTCCAGGCACCGGACCCGAAGACCCGCGAGACCACCTGGTACACGGGGATGAAGCCGACGACGAGCACCACCACGGGGACCGTGATCGGGACGATGCAGACGAACTCGAGCACGCGGCGGAGCCTCGGGTAGCGCAGCGCCGTGATGATCTGGGCGGGCAGCAGGACGAACAGCACGATGCCGACGGTGATGACCGCGATGAGCAGCGATGCCCCGAGGCCGTCGAACACCGGCTGGTAGGTGAACGCGTTGACCGGGTCGACGATGGCCGCCCAGTGCGCGAAGGTCAGACCGTCGTCGGTGCCCTGGCGGAAGGTGAACTGCACCAGCGCGGCCAGCGGGACGGCGAAGACGATCCCGACGACCGTGAGCACGGCCGTGGCGGTGCCCCGTGACGGGGCCGTGCCGAAGCGGCCGACGCGAGCCGCGCCTCCCGTCCGACCGGAGGCGACCGACGTCGGACGCGACGGCCCCACCGGCGTTGCTGCGCTCATCGCTGCCACCTTGCGGCCCGGCGCTGCAGCAACGAGTACGCGCCCATCACGACCGCCATCACGACGACCATGCCGAACGCGAGCACCCCGGCGACGTTCTGCAGACCGATGAGCGTTTCGCTGGTGAGCTGCGTGCGGATCGTGAGCGGCACGATGCCGCCCTGCGAGATGAGTGCCGCGGCGGTGGCGAACGACGAGAAGCCGTTCGCGAAGAGCAGGAGCAACGAGCCCCAGAACGCCGGTGCGAGCACGGGCAGGGCGATCCGGCGCCAGTACGTGGCGCGGGAGGCGCCGAGGGTGGCGGCGGCCTCGCCCCACTGCGTCTTCACGCCCTCGAGCGCGGGCATGAACGTGAGGACCATCAGCGGCACCTGGAAGTAGACGTAGGGGATGACGAGACCGGGCACCGTGTAGAGGAAGGCGCCGGTCGCGTTGCGGTCCACGTCGACGAGGGACACCAGCCACGTCGTGACGAGACCCTGCACGCCGATCGTGGCGATGAACGCGAACGCGAGCATGACGCCGCCGAACTGGGCGAGGACGCTCGCGGCCGAGTCGATCATCGACCGGACGAGCCCGTCGGGCCGCAGTGCCGACAGTGCCCAGCAGACGAGCGCTCCGATGACGGCGCCGATCACGGCGGACACGGCGGACAGGCCGAACGAGCCGCCGAAGGCCCGCAGGACGGAGGGCTCGGCGAACGCTGCGAGGTTCGCGAGGGTGAACGCGCCGTCGTCGGTGAAGAACCCGCTGCCGACCGCGATCACCGCGGGGACGGCGAGGAAGAGCAGGACGTACGCGGCGAACGGGGTGAGGCCGAACCAAGCCAGGCCGACGCGGCGCCGGACACGGGGTCCGGCGCCGCGTCGGACGGCATCGGCGGACGCTCGTGCGGACGGCGGGAGCACGGGGCTCGTCGCGCTCGTCGCGCTCGTCGCCGGTGCGCTCGCCGCGGGCGCGCCCGCCGATGCGGTGGTCATGCTGGTCAGGACCCCATGGTCGAGGACCACTTGGCGGACAGCACCTTCGCGGCGTCTGCCACCTGTGCGTCGGTCAGCTCGACGTAGTCCTTCGGCGCACCACCGGCGGCGTCGAGGGCGTCCTGGTCGACCTTGCCGGACTCCTCCAGGGCGGCGAGGGTCGACGGGAACGCACCGGCCTGCAGGTACAGGTTCTGCGCCTCGGGGCTGGCGATGTACTCCTGCCACAGGCGCGCTGCGGCGGGGTGCGGGGCGTCCTTGTTGATGGCCTGCGAGTAGTACGAACCGAGCGCCTGACCCTCGGGCACGACGGTCTTCCAGTTCTTGTTGCCGCTCGCACCCGCTGCGGGGCCCCACGCGAGGTTGTTGTACGACCACTGGATGACCACGGGGGTCTCACCCGAGGCGACCGTGGCCTGCGTGGGCAGCACGTTCTGGAAGTTGCCGGCCTGCTTGAGCTTGCCGAAGTAGTCGACGCCCTTGGTGATGTCGTCGGCCGAGCCGCCGTTCTCGAGCGCGGCCAGGTACACGGCCGATGCGGCCTGGTTCGCCTGCGTCGGGTCGCCCGCGATCGAGACCTTGCCCTTGTACTCGGAGCCGAGCAGGTCCGTCAGGTCCTTCGGGGCGTCCGTGATCTTCGACGAGTCGTAGCCGATCGACATCAGGCCCGTGTAGTCGCGGGTCCAGGCGCCGTCCTGCTCCTTGAGCGTGTCCGGGATGTCGCTCCAGTTCGCGACCTTGTAGTCCGTCAGCAGGTCGAGGTTCTCCTGCAGCACGGCGTTGCCGAGGTCGAGCACGTCGGGAGCGGTGGACTGCCCCTTCTGCGACTTCACCGCGGCGACCTCGTCGGCGCTGGAGCCGTTCGGGTTCGCGGAGTTGACCTTGATGTCGTACTTCTTCGTGAAACCGTCGATGATCTTGCCGTAGTTGGCCCACGACGGCGGCAGCGCGATGACGTTGAGCTGTCCCTCGGCCTTCGCAGCCTTCACGAGGGCGTCCATGCCACCGGAGGCCTCGGCGCTCGTGGCGGTCTTCCAGTTCGTGTCGTCCTTCGTCGTGCTGGCCGAGCTCGTGGCCGAGCATCCGGCGAGGGTGACGATCGCTGCGGCGGCGAGGGCGATGCCGGCGATGGTGCGCTTGTGCTGCACGGGAGGTGCCTTTCGGGTGGGTGCTGCGGGTGGGGCCGGGGGTTGTTCGGCCCGGGACGATCGTGGACGTGGCCGGTTTCCGGCCCGTGCTGCGGCGGTGAACGGTGGCGGAACAGCGGGTACGCCTGTACGGTTCTGCTGGTTTCCCACCTCGGACGCACGGTCGCGTCCACATCGCACTGGAGGCACGGATGCAGTTCACGACGACGGTCCTGCTGGCGAGGAAGACGGCGACAGGGCTCCCGGTCCCGTCCGCCGTGATCGACGCGTTGGGTGCGGGGAAGCGCCCGCCGGTGGTGGTCACGATCAACGGCGGCTACACCTACCGGTCCACCGTCGGGGTCATGGACGAGCAGTTCCTGGTGCCGCTGTCCGCGTCGCACCGCGAGGCCGCGGGCATCGCTGCCGGGGACACCGTCGAGGTCACGCTCGTCGTCGACACGCAGCCCCGGGTCATCGACCTGCCCGACGACCTGGCGGCGGCGCTGCAGGAGGCCGGGGTCCGTGCGGCCTTCGACACCCTTTCGAACTCGCGGCAGCGAGCGCTCGCCGACCCGGTGTCGCAGGCGAAGGCGCCGGAGACCCGAGCGCGGCGCATCGCGAAGGCCGTGGAGGCGCTGCAGGGCTGAGCGGCGCGGGGCGGCGCGGCGCGGGCGGCGTACCTGGTCGATTCGGGCGTACCTGGTCGAAAGTTCCTGGCAGGTATGCCCGAAACCATGAGGTATCGCGCGCGCTCTGGGAAAGAACGGGCGAGCTCAGGCGCCGAGTTCGACGAGCACCCGCGGGATCTCGGTCACGAGTTCGCTCGCCAGGTACCCGAGGGGCCCGACCTGCACCGCGAGCCGATCACCGGCAGCCGCGTGCACGTAGGACGCCCACGCCACCGCCTGTGCCGGTTCCGCGCCACGAGCGAGCAGGCCGGCGACCGCACCCGACAGGACGTCGCCGCTGCCGCTGGTGCCGAGTCCTCCGGAGCCGGTGCCCTTGATCCAGCTCCGCCCCTGGGGAGTCGCGATGGCGTCCCCCAGGGCCACGACCGCACCGAACCGCTGCGCGATCGCCATCGCGTCGGCCACGTCGTCGCCGCTGCCCTCCCGACCGAGGAGCCGTTCGGCTTCGCCGGAGTTGGGCGTCATCACCAGCCGACCCCGGAGCGGTTCCAGACGGTCCCGCACGTCGGCCGCCACCCCGAGGGCGAACGCATCGAGCACGACGGTGGTCTGTGGTCCGACGACGTCGGCGAGTCCGGCCACCAGGTCACGGGTGCCGTTCGGCTCGTCGAGTCCTGGGCCGACGAGCAGCGCGTCCGCGCTCGCAGCCGAGTCCGCGATCCCCTCGATCGCGCCCACGGCGACGTGACCGTCCGCGTCCTCGTCGAGCGGTTCGACGCCGGACTCGGGCACGGCGACCGCGACCTCGTTCGCGATGCTCCGTCCCACCGCGAGGGTGAGCCGCCCCGCTCCCACCCGGAGTGCAGCGAGCGCCGAGAGCATCGCGGCTCCGGGCGTCCGCGCTGCGCCGCCGACCACGAGCACCTGCCCGCGACCGTACTTGCCGGCGCCGGGCTCGGGGAGCGGCCAGTCCCGCAGGAAGTTCGGGGTGACGGTCTCAGCGGACATGCTCGTCGTCCTTCCGGCCGGTGTGTGCCGTGACCTCGTCGTCGTCGAGGTGCCCGACGGAGGAGAACTCCTCGAGCACCCACGGTGCGCCCGCACGCTCGCGCCGGAGTCGGGTGAGGGAGGCGTTCGCGACCGCGTGCGTCCGAGCGAACTCCATGAGCGCCGGCTCGTCGAGGTCGAGGCACACCGCCACGACCAGCATCACGACGGCATCGTGGGCCGCGACGACGAGCCGCTCGGTGCCCTCGATCCGTTCGACGTCGACGAGTGCCGATCGGAGCCGGAGCATCACGTCGGCCCAGGACTCGCCGCCCGCTGGCCGGTGGTAGTACTTGCCGAGCCACTGCCGGCGACGTTCCTCGTCGGGGTACCGGTTCCGCACACCCTGCAGGGTGAGCAGGTCGAGCACACCGAGCTCGCGGTCGCGGAGCCGCTCGTCCACCCGTTTCTCGGGCTCGGCCAGCCCGCCGGCCCCGAGCGCGATCTCGATGGTCTGCTTCGCACGCAGGTACGGCGAGACCCACAGCGCCACGGGGACGTCGTCGATGCCACGATCGGCGAGTTCCTGTCCGAGCGACCGCGACTGCGACTCGCCGAGCGGGCTCAGCGGGACGTCGGCGTCCCGGTACTCGACGTCGATGACGTCGTCGCCCGCTGCCTCTGCTCGGGCGGCGGCGACGTTCGCGAGCGATTCACCGTGGCGGACGAGCCAGATCTCCTGCACTGCCATGCCGCCACGCTAACCACGCCGCGCTGAGCCGGCTCACCGACGCCCACCGACTGCGGTGCGGCGGGCGCTCCGGACCGGGCGGATCGCACACGGCAACCCCGCGGCGCGGAACCGGAGCGCCAGCGCATCGAGGTCGAACAGGTCCCGCCACTCGAGCCGGATGATCGTCCGCACACCCGGCACCGTGAGCAGCCTGGCGTGGCGACGTTTCTCGTCCAGGAACACCTCGATCTGGCTGCGACCGCCGAGGTACCGGTCCTGCGTGTACTTCGCGCGTCCGTCGATCTCGACGACGACGCCTTCTGCGGGGAACCAGAAGTCGACGGCGGACCTGCGGCCATCGACGACGAACTCCTGCTGCAGCACGGGAGCGGGCAACCCGAGCTCGCGGAAGACCACGCGCGCGAGGGACTCCGCCGGCGACCCCGAACGTCCGTCGGCCAGGTCGAGGACCTGCGCGGCCCGGGCCCGCCCGCGAGCACTCGGGTGCACCGCTCGCCACAGCTCGTCGCGCTCGGTCCCGTTGCGCAGCGCAGCGTCTGCCACGACGACCCCAGTGCGCAGGTCCCCGCTCATCGCGATGTCGATCACCGTCCGCGGGACCGCGGTCACGGCGAGGTCGCCGACCCGGACCCGTTCAGCGCCGGACACCGGTCTCGTGTGCAGGACCAGCTCAGCGGTCCTGCCCCGGTACATCGACTCCGGCACGGTGGCGTGCACCGGGACGCTCCACCCGCCGAGCGCGGGCAGCCCGTGCACCGCGGCCGCTGAGTCGTGCGAGGCCGTCGCCCGCGGGCCGAGCCGGCCGAGCCGCGCGTACACGCGGGTGACGTACCGCTGCCGTGGCCCGGCCGCGTCCCACGCTGCGCCGTCGACGAACGCGTTCGGCCCTGCCCGGACGAGTCGGCCCGGACCCTGGAGTCGGGTCCGGCGGCGCAGGGTGGTGGCGTCGAGTCCGGCCTCACGCGTGGCCGAGGCTCGGAGGATGGGCAGCGGTTCGTTCATGGAGGAGACGTTGCCCGACCCGCCATGCGCCCAGCGGGCTGACGTCGAGGTCTGTGGACGGGCCTCCAGGCCTGCCCGCCTGTGGAGGGAGGACGTTCCTTCCCAGAACGGCCGCGATGCCAAGCGGAATCGGGTGTACCTGGTCGGAACTTTCGACCAGGTACGCCCGAATCGACCAGGTACGCCCACCAACCACACGCAGAGCGGCGCCGGACGGAACGCACCCGTGTCCCGTCCGGCGCCGCGGTCTCTCCCCCGAGGGGGACCGGCCCCGCTGCCTCAGGCCCGGCGTACCCGCAGGGTCACGATCTCGAAGGGCCGGAGCGTGAGCACGACCGGCTCCCCCGAGTCCCACGAGTCCCCCAGCGGGCGTTCCAGCAGGTCCACCGTCGCCACCGAAGCGACGTCGAACCCGAACGACACCCCGACGTCGGTCGCCCGACCACCGGAGGCCTCGTACAGTCGCACGACCACGTCACCGGAGCGGTCCTCGGCGAGCTTCACGGCCTCGACCAGGACCTGCGGCGACGACACCGAGACCAGCGGCGAAACCCCGGTCGTCCCCGCGACCGAGCGCACCGGCAGGTTCAGCCGGTAGCCGGAGTCGGCAGCGTCGAGCACCGACGCCCCCACCCGCAGCACCGTCCGGAACACGTGGTGCCCCTGGTCGGCGTTCGGGTCCGGGAACGTCGGCCCGCGCAGCAGCGACTCGCGCACGAGCGTCGTGGTCCCGCCGTCGGGCCGCGTCGAGCGTGTGATGTCGTGCCCGTAGGTGGAGTCGTTCGCCACCGCGACGCCGAACCCGGGCTCGGCGACGTGCACCCAGCGGTGCGCCGACGTCTCGAAGCGGGCGTGGTCCCACGAGGTGTTCTGGTGGGTCGGCCGGTCGATGTGGCCGAACTGGATCTCGCTCGAGGCGGACGACGCACGGACGTCCACCGGGAACGCGAGCTTCAGCAGCTTCTGGTGCTCGTGCCAGTCGACCTCGGTCTCGATCACCAGCTCTGCGAGCCCGGCGACCGCCGAGTACCGGGTCGTGAGCGTCGACGACCCGAAGGCCCGTTCCACCACGAGCGAGGAGCCGTCGATCGCGACCGACGACGCTGACAGGACGGTGCCGTTGCGCTGGTACGCACGGTCGATGTCCCACGCCTCCCACTGGTTCGGGGTGTCGCGGAAGACGGTGTACTCGGCAGCGGCCGCACCCGGTGCGATCGCGTCGCGCCCGCTGGCGCGGTCGACGAGCGACACGACGTGGCCGGCGCCGTCGATGGTCGCCGTGACGACGCCCGTGTCGAACACGAAGTGGTCGCCGGAGCGGACGGGAGGCACGGGTCGCGGTTCCGAGCCGAGCGAACCACCCAGGGCGGCCGCGTCTCCCGCCGCGACCGGCGAGGCGTTGAAGCGCACGACGTTCCCGGACGAGCCACTGCCGCCGACGGCGTCGGCGCCGGACGGCGCGTCGAGCAGCGCGCTGCTGCCGCCGGCGGCGGCCGACGACGAGGCCCCGACCCCGGCGAGCGCCGCAGCGCCCCCGTTCGCGAGCGCGGTCGTCGCGTTGCCGATCAGCCCCTCGAGCACCTGGGCGATCTGCGCGTAGTTCTCCTCGGCGTTCTCGTAGACCCAGGCGATCGAGGACCCCGGCAGGATGTCGTGGAACTGCTGCAGCAGGACGGTGTGCCAGGCGCGCTCGAGCTCTTCGTAGGGGTAGTCCAGCCCGAGGCGCACGGCCGCGGTCGACGCCCACAGCTCGGCTTCGCGGAGCAGGTGCTCGGAGCGGCGGTTGCCCTGCTTCGTGCGGATCTGCGACGTGTAGGTGCCACGGTGGAACTCGAGGTACATCTCGCCGGACCACACACCGGGGGTCGGCAGCACCCGTTCGAGCTCCTCGAAGACCTGGGCGGGGGTGCCGAGCTGCACGCGCGGCGAGCCGTCCAGGTCGTGCTGGCGTCGGGCGGCTGCGACCATCTCGCGGGTGGGTCCGCCGCCACCGTCACCGAAGCCGTAGAGCAGCATCGAGGTGTTGGCGACGCCGCGCTCCTTGTTGTTCTGTTCGCCCCGGTGCAGATCGGCGGCGGAGACGTCGGAGTTGTAGGTGTCGGCCGGCGGCAGGTGCGTCAGGATGCGCGAGCCGTCGATGCCCTCCCAGTGGAAGGACGTGTGCGGGATGACGTTCGTCTCGTTCCACGACGGCTTCTGGGTGACGAACCACTTCGAGCCGGCGGCCCGGACGATCTGGGGCAGCGCGCCGGAGTAGCCGAACGAGTCGGGCAGCCAGGCCTCGGGGGTGTCGATGCCGAACTCCTCGAGGAAGAAGCGCTTGCCGGCGACGAACTGGCGGGCGAGCGCTTCACCGCCGGGCAGGTTCGTGTCCGACTCCACCCACATGCCACCGACCGGGATCCACCGGCCCTCGGCGACGCGCTGCTTGATGCGGGCCCAGATCGACGGGTAGCCGTCGCGGATCCACGCGTACTGCTGCGCCGACGAGCACGCGAAGGTGAAGTCCGGGTCGCGGTCCATCAGGTCGAGGACGTTCGAGAAGGTGCGGGCGCACTTGCGGATCGTCTCGCGCACCGGCCAGAGCCAGGCGGAGTCGATGTGCGCGTGGCCGACGGCGATCGCCCGGTGTGCCGCGGCACTGGCCGGGACGGCCAGTACGGGTGCGAGCACCTGACGAGCATCGGTTGCGGTGCCGGCGACGTCGTCGGGGTCGAGGGCGTCGGCTGCGAGCTCGAGGGCGTGCAGGATGTCGGCGCCGCGGGTGCCGTCGGTGGGGAGTTCCGCCATCAGGCCACGCAGGACCCAGAAGTCCTGCTGCAGCTCCCACACGGTGTCGTCGCGCTCGACGAGTTCGAGGGCGCGCACGCGGTAGATCGGCTTGTCGCCCGCGGTCGACCGCGACCCGAGGGGCGTCGCGCCCTGGAACGAGTCGCCGCCGATGTCCGGGTTGGCGCCGGCCTCGACGTACAGCTCGAACGACTCCCCTGCACCGACCTCGACGGGCACGGTGTCGTTCCGCGGCTCCACGCCCTTGATCGTGGAGCCGTCGGGCCGGTACGCCAGTCCCTCGGCCTGGAACCCCGGGTGCCGCTTGGTGAACCCGAGGTCGACGAGCAGTTCCGCAGTGGTCCCCGGCGCGGTACCGAAGTCGGCGGGGACGGTGCCGGTGATCCGGAACCAGGTGGTCCCCCACGGCCGGCCACCCCAGGCGCTGCCCACGGTGAACGGTGTGTACGCCTGCTGGACGGCGGAGTCGAACGGCACCGGCTCGTCCGGCACCTCCCACGCCTCGATCGTCACCGGCGCCGAGCGGCGGTGGACGGCGGGGTCGACACGGTCGCGGACGAGGCGGGCGATCCGGGCCTCGACGAGCGGTTCGTCCTGGTGCATGTGGTTCCTTTCGAGAGAGCCGACCGGGGCCAGCGGATCAGCCCTTGATGCCGCCGGCGAGGGCGTTGCCGCCGCCGAGGCCTCGGGACACGATCACGTAGAGGGCGATGACGGGCACGGAGTAGACGATGGAGAACGCGGCGAGCTGTCCGTACGCGACCGCCCCGTTCTGCCCGAAGAAGTTGAAGATGCTCACCGCGGCGGGCACCTTGTCGGGCGAGAGCAGCAGGACGAACGGGACGAAGAAGTTCCCCCACGCCTGGATGAACACGAAGATGAACACGACGGCGATGCCCGGACGCATGAGCGGGACGACGATGCGCGTCAGGGTGGTCATCATCGACGCCCCGTCGGTCCACGCTGCTTCTTCGAGCGAGATCGGCACGGAGTCCATGAAGTTCTTCGCCATCCAGATCGCCATCGGCAGCGACGTCGCGGCGAGGAAGAAGATGCAGCCCCACACGTTGTCGATCAGGTTGAGCGACACGAACAGCGCGTAGACGGGCACCATCATGGCGGTGATCGGCAGGCCGGTCCCGAACAGGATGCTGTACAGGAACGGCTTGTTGACCCGCATCTTGTAGCGGGACAGCGGGTACGCGGCGAGCAGGGCGAAGACCACGGTGACGACTGCCGTGCCGCCGGAGAGCAGCAGGCTGTTCGCGAGTGGGATGAACGACAGCTCGGGTGTGAGCACCTTCGTGAAGTTGTCGAGCGTGAACTGCGTCGGCAGCTTCACGGACAGCGATGCTTGGGTGTCGACCGAGGCGAGGACGAGCCAGAGCAGCGGGACCGCGAAGCACACCGCGATGACGAGCAGCACGGTGTTCGCCACCCACCGCATGGTGCGGCCGCGGGGCGACGTCATGTGCAGCGAACCGGGAGCGGTCACCGAGCGGGTGGTGGTCGGGTCGAGGGACGGGGCAGTGATGGCCATCAGTCCACCTCCGGCTTGAGTGCTCGGATGTAGATGATCGAGAAGACCGCCCCCACCACGAGCAGGATGGTCGCGATCGCGGTCCCGAAGCCGAGCTGCGAGAACTTGAACGCCTCTTGGTAGGCGAGGATCGGCAGGGTCGACGAGTTCGTGCCCGGCCCACCCCCGGTCATCACGAAGATGAGGGTGAAGACCGACAGCGTCTGCAGCGTCGTCAGCATCAGGTTGGTGGAGATGCTCCGTCGGATCACCGGCAGGGTGATGTAGACGAGGCGCTGCCACCCGGTGGCACCGTCGACCTCGGCGGACTCGGTGATCTCCTCGGGGACCTCCTGCACGGCGGCGGAGTAGACGAGCATCGAGAAGGCCGTACCGCGCCAGATGTTCGCCAGGATCACGGCGAACATCGGGAACGTGTAGAGCCAGTTCGGTCCGCTGATGCCGATGGACTTCAGGAACTCGTTGAGCGTGCCCTCGTCGTTGAAGAACGCGTACGCGGCGAACGAGGCGACGATCTCGGGCAGGACCCAGGCGGCGACGACGAAGGTACCGACGATCGCGCGGACGGCCTTGTTGGCCGAGCGCATCAGGAGTGCGAGGCCCAGCCCCAGCACGTTCTGTCCCACGACCGCCGAGGCGAGCAGGAACACGACCGTCAGGATGACGGACTTCGGGAAGTCCGGGTCCTGGAACAGTTCGACGTAGTTCTGGAAGCCGACGAACTGCTGGTCGGCAGCGCCGGCGCCGGTGAGCGCGGAGTTCGTGAACGACCCGTAGAACGACGAGATGACGGGGCCGAGCAGGAAGATGACGAGCAGGACGAGGGCGGGCAGGAGCGGGACCGCTCGGCCGACGTTCCGCAGTGGTCGCCGCTTGCGCGGCACGGGTGGATCGGTGCGCTTCGGCGCACCGGGCGCCGACAACGTCGGCGCGAGGGGGGTGCTGGACACGATGGGTGCCTTCCGGGTGCGGAGGGGTTCCGAAGGTGGGGAAGGACGGACGGGAGGCGCGGTGCGGGGCCGCCCCGCGCCTCCCGTCCGTCAGTGGGTGACGTCCGTCAACCAGCCGAGACGGTGTTCTCCTTGCCGACCACCTGCGTGACGGCCTTGTCGTACACGGCGGCCGCCTGCTTCGGTGTCTGCTGTCCGGTCATGACCGACTCCATCGCGACCTGGATCGCGTTCGACACTTGCGAGTAGTCACTCGTCGCCGGGCGGAAGTTCGTGTTCTCCACCAGTCCGGAGAAGAACTTGAACGTCGGGTTGGCGTCGGTGTAGGCGGTGTCGTCCGCGACGTCCTTGCGGACGGCGATCTGGCTGTTCTCGGTGTCGTACTTCAGCGAGCCGTCCTTGTCGAGGAAGCTCGTGATGAAGTCGAACGCCGCCTGCGGGTTCTTCGACTTCGCGCCGACCGCCAGGGTCCAGCCACCGGACATCGAGTTGTAGCCCGGGTCCTGACCGTTCTGCGTCGGCATCGGTGCCTGACCCATCACGTCGTTCCACTCGGCCCACGGCGCGGTGCCGGACTTGAGCCACGTGCCGGACTGCCACGAACCGTCGAGGTCGATCGCGAGCTTGCCCTTCGGCAGCCACGTCTGCGCGATGGTCGTGCCGACGTTCGTGTCGAGCGCCTGCTGCGGTGTCGGGCCGAGGCCGCCCTGGTAGACGTCCTTCACGAACTGCAGCGAGTCCTCGAACTGCTTCGAGCCCGTGACCCACTTCTTGTCCTTGTAGAGCGTGTTGCCGGAGCCGTCCGCCCCGTACAGGAGCATCTCGAAGCCCTGCATGGTCGACGCCTCGCCCTGCGCCTTGCCCGAGTAGATGTTGAACGGGATGAGGTCGGGCTTCTTGTCCTTGATCGTCTTCGCCGCGGCGAGCACGTCGTCCCAGGTCTTCGGCTGCCACGGCACGGGCAGGCCGACGGACTTGAAGATGTCCTTGTTGTACCAGAGCGCACGGGTGTCGGTGCCCATCGGGACGCCGTAGATCTTGCCGTCGTCACCCTGGCCGGCCTGCTTGGCGTTGTCGAAGAACTGGTCCCAGTCCTTCCACTTCGCCGTGTACTTGTCGAGCGGCAGGAGGTAGCCGGCCTCGGCGTCGGCCTTGACGAGGAAGGTGTCCTCGTACATGACGTCGGGAGCCGTCGCGGGCGCCTTGTTCATGAGCGCGAGCTTCGTGTAGTAGTCGTTGCCCTGGGCCTGGATCGGGACGAGCGTGACCTTCTTGCCCGGGTTGTCCTTCTCGTACTCCTTCTTGACGACCTTCATCTGGGCGTCGAGCTGCTGGAAGGCTCCGAACTTCTGGTACGCGATCTTGATCGTGTCGCTCGAGGCGGACCCCGAGGCTGAGCAGCCTGCCAGGCCGACCGCGGCGACGGCCACGGCTGCGAGTCCGGCGATGATGCGGGTGCGTTTCATCGGTGCTCCTTTGCACGGGTGACATCCGCGGGCTCCATCGCCCGCGCGCAGGATTAGTCCAGCGTATGGACTTATCCGTGTCAAGGAGTTTTTCGCGCCGCGCGCGTCGGGTGCGCGTGGTTGGGGGTGAACCGTGCCGAATCGGGCGTACCTGGTCGGAACTTTCGACCAGGTACGCCCGATTCCGCTTCCCATCGCACGCGCTCTGGGAAGGAACGTCCGTCAGTCGATCGGGGTCGCGCTCCCCGTCACGGTGATCCCGCCGGACTCCGGCACGTCGACGAGCAGCAGGCTCGGACGACCGACGTGGCGCCCCTGCCGGATGACGACGCGGTCCCCCGGCTCGACGGCACCGACCTCGCGCAGGTACGCCCCGGTCGACGCTGCCGCCGAACCCGTCGCCGGGTCCTCGGTGATGCGGCCGGCGGGGAACAGGTTCCGCGCCTCGTACTCGCGCTCCCCGGTCCGGTGCAGCACTGTGACCGTCCCCTGCCAGCCGGCCTCGTGCTTGAGGTCGGCGAGCGGTCCGGGTGCGAACCGGAACTGGTGGAAGAGCTCGCGGTCGTGCAGCACGAGCACCGGGTGCCAGTTGCCGGCGAACGACTCGAGCACCGGGAAGCCCGGCGCGATGTCGTCGGCCGTGAGCCCGAGCAGGTCGAACAACCGCCCGAGGAGCGCCGAGTCGATGTCCCGCGTCGCCGGTTCGACACTCGTCATCGCGACCCGGACCACCCCGTCCGGACCGGTGGTGGCGTCGAGGGCGACCTCGCCGGCGGCCGTCGTGAACACTCGGCGGCCGAGCCCCTGCCGTTCGGCGAGCGCCACCGCGAGCGCGACCGTCGCGTGCCCGCAGAACGGCACCTCGGCGGCGGGCGAGAAGTAGCGGACGTGCGGGCACGTCGCCGTGGCGCCGACGACGAACGCGGTCTCGGGGTAGCCGACCTCGCGGGCGACGGCGAGCATCTCGTCGTCGGAAAGCGCTGCTGCGTCGAGGACCAGGCCGGCGGGGTTGCCGCCCCCGGGCTCGGCGGCGAAGGCGGTGTACCGGAGGACGTCGATGCTCATGCTCCGACGCTACTGCGGGGGCGGCGAGGACTGCTGATCACGCATGGTGAGCAGGAATGGTCGGGTCCGCTGAGCGAACCCGACCATTCCTGCTCACGAAGTGCCCCCGTGGGGCGTGGGGACTACTCCGCCGCCGCCGCCTTGCGACGGCGGACGATCAGCACACCCGCACCCGCGGCGAGCAGCAGGAACGCGATGAGCGCACCGACACCGAGGCCCTCGGCACCCGTGAACGCGAGCTGCCCGTCAGCGGTGATCGTGATCGGGGTCCAGCCCAGCACCGTGCCGTCCTCCGCGGTCACGACGATGCGGTGCTCGCCAGCCGGAGCATCGGCCGGGATCGTGACGCGCACCGTGCCGTCAGCGCCGACCGTCACGGTGCCGAGCAGCGTCGGCGTCGAGTACAGCCACACGTTCACCCGGTCGCCGGCGTACCGCGTGCCCACCGTGACCGTGATGGTCTCCCCCGCGCGGGCGGACGACGGGGCCGAGACGCCCCCACGGTTCGTGTCCGTCAGGCCGGTCTCCGAGGGAGCCACCGGGGCGGCCGGAGCGGTCGGAGCGGTCGGCGACGGGGTCGGCGTCGGTCCACCGGTCCCGGGGGTCGGCGCAGGCGTCGATCCGCCGTCACCCGGAGCAGGCGTGGGCGTGGGGGTCGGGTCGGTGCCCGGGTCCGTGCCCGGGTCGGTGCCGCCGCCCTCGCACGGGTACGTCCCGGTGCGGAGCGAGAACCCGTTCGTGTCGTTGTCGTCGGCGTAGAAGGTCGCACGCTGCCCGTCGGCGCAGACGCCGGAGATCGCGAAGCCCTCGTTGGCGAGCGTCCGGTCCGCGTTCGACGGAGCCTCGAAGACCTTCGCGGCGGTGAAGACACCGTTGGTCAGCTCGTACAGCGCGCTGCGTCCGGCGCAGGCGTCGTCGCACACCACCCAGAGCGCGTCGAGGGTCGGGTCGAACTGCACGTCGGCGACGACCGCGAACGGCGAACCGATGGTGGCCACACGCTGGAACGAGCCGTCCGCCATCAGGGCGTAGGCGGAGACGCTCGCGGTGCCCTCGACGCCGACGAAGAAGAGCCCCTCGCCGTGTCCGGCGTACGTCGACGGCGCGTAGGCCGCGCCGGTGTGCTCGTCGGCGAAGCCGTGCTCGGTGAGCCACGAGTCCGGGATCCAGGTGACGCCCTCGAGACCGGCGTTCGCACCGAGCCCCGGGAAGTCGGCTGCGAGGTTCCACTCGTCGGTGGCGCGCAACGTCGACTCGGATCCGTCGGTGGTGGCGTACCGCAGGACCGACGGACGGCTGGTCTTCGACACGTCGTTGTCCCGCTCGGTCGACACGTACACGGCGCCCGGGTCGTCGCTCGTGACGGTGACGCCCTCGGCGTCCGGGGTCCCCGTGCCGTCGGCGTACCGCAGGTCCGTGCCCGCGGCGTTCGACGGCGCCCAGCCGCCCTGACCGTCCGAGGTCAGGTGGTAGAGCAGGCCGTCGCCGTTCTGCACGGCCCAGAGCTGGCCGTCCTCGGAGGTGCTGGAGGTGGTCCAGTCGATGCCGCTCAGGTCACCGGTGAAGGTGTCCTCGTCGTCGAGCACGGTCTCGTCGGCGCCACCGGGCCACGGCTCGGCGGTGACGACTCCGGCGAACCGGTTCGCCGTGCCCTTCGTCGACTCGGCGGTCTCGGCGAAGTCGCCGGTGCCGTCCGGGTTGCGGCCGTACGTGGCGGCAGCGTGGGCCGTCCACGAGTACGAGTCGACCAGCGCACCCCGCGGATCGAAGACCCGGGCGGAGTCGGCCTTGCCGAGTCCGAAGCCGAAGTCCGCCTCGTCGAGGACGGTGAAGCCCCCGGCCGCGATCGTCGTGCCGGCGGGGATCGTGTACGCGTGGTCGTCCTCGCTGTCCTTGAGGACGTACCCGCCCAGGTCGACCGTGGTGCTACCGACGTTGGTCAGCTCCACCCAGTCGCCGGGGGTGCCGTCCTGCGACTCGACCTCGTTGATGCGCACGGGCGAGGAGCAGTCGTTGGCGGCCCCCTTCGTCGACGCGGTGGTGTCGACCAGCGCACCGGTCCCGTCGGCGCACCGGCCGTACGTGACGACCGCGTGGCTCGTCCACGAGTACCGGAGCACCAGGTCGCCGGCGGGGTCGTACACCCGCGCGGTGTCGGCGCCACCGAGTCCGAAGTCGAACCCCGGTGCGGTCGCCGAGAGCTGGTCGATGACGAAGTACCCGCCGGGGGCGATCGTCGAGCCGGCGGGCAGGACGTAGGCGTCGTGGGTGCTGTCGTCGTCGAGGAACGCGTAACCGGTCAGGTCGATCGACGCCGACGACGTGTTCTGCAGCTCGACCCAGTCGGTGTCGTCGCCGTTCGACTCGACCTCGTTGACGACGAGGCCGTTCGGGGCGGCGGCGCCGACGCTCGGGTCGTCGTCACCGACGGCGGCGAGTGCCGGGCTGGCCGTGACGACACCGGCGCCGAGGGCCAGCGCGGTGACGATGGCAGCACCGATCCGCACGGAGCGGGGGCGCAGGGCAGGAGTGCGCATGCAGGTCCTTCTCGGGAGGGGAGGGGAGACCTGCACGACTGTTCAGCACCCGGGCGTCCGACCGGTGGCCGCCCGGTGAACGACAGGTGTCGCGCGGCGCCCGAGCGCGGGATCCCTCAGCCCTGCGCGACCCCGGAGAAGTCGGGCGACCCGTCGGGCAGCGCCGGCAGTGGCGTGCCGTCGACGTACCGCGGCCACGCCAGGGCACGCGACGCCTCCGGGCGCGGCTCGTACCGGTACCGGTCCCCGCTGACCGGGCCGGCCGCCGTGGCGGCCGTGGCAGCCGTCGGGGCATCGGGCACCGGAGTGGCGGCCCACGTCGCGATCGGTGTCGCGGGCGCCGTCGGGGGTGCTGCCGGCGGCGCTTCCGGCGTCGGCCACGCTCCGACCGCCCCCGCCGGGACGGCGCCCCGCGGGCGGAAGAGCGCGTTGCTGAGCGGGACGACGACCGTTCCGAGCAGGTCGAGGATGACCACCACCCAGACGAGTCGCCAGTAGCCGCGGGCGTAGTCCACGTCGGGTGCGAGCAGCGGGATCGACAGCAGCAGTGCGAGCAGGGCGATGACCCCGACGGTGGCCTTCGCGACGACCTGGAGCGCCGGTGTCGGGTACCGGCGGTGGATGACGAGCAGCAGGTGCACGTGCAGGAGCGCCACGCGGGCGACGCCGACGAGCCAGATCCAGTGCCAGAACCGCTCGCCGACGAGCCAGAGGCCGTCATCGCCAGAGGAGTCCGTCGGGGCGAGCCACACCTTGTACAGCCCCGCGACGAGCAGGTACATCGACGTGGCAATGCTGACGAACGCGAACGTGCCCGATCGGCGTGACGAGACGTCGGCGTCGTACCAGGACAGCAGGGCGAAGACGACCACCACGACGATCGTCAGGAGCAGCTGCACCGCGACCCGTCCGAAGTCGCCGACCAGCACCGCCACGATGCCGACGAGCCCGGCTGCGACGACCGCGCCGATGATCGTCCGGAACACCAACGGCCGGACCTTCGCCCAGCGTCGGTCGATCGTGCCCGCGGCGCCGTTGTCCGTCATGTGTCCCCCGTCGTTCGCCGCCCACCTGGCGGATCCGTCGGTTCGCAGCGTAGCGGGCGGTGCGAGCCACCCCCGACCGCCGTCAGCGGCGGATGAGCAGCCCGCTCGCCCGCGGGGACAACGCGGCGTCGAGCACCAGGCACGCGGCCCCCACCGCGGCGACGTCGGCACCGCGGTCGCTCTCGACCACGTCGACCGCGTGCTTCGGCACGAGCAACGGCGACCCGACGATCGCCGCGCGGGCGGCCGGCAGTGCGGCACTCGCGATGCGGGACCAGAACGGTCCGCCGAACACGACCCGGTCGATGTCGAGCAGGTTCACGATGACGACGGCGGCGTCGCCCATGACGGTGCCGGCTTCGGCTGCGAGCGTGATCGCGGCCTCGTCGCCGGCGGCGATGGCCTCGGCGAGTTCGTCCCAGGCACGGTTCACCGCGTCGACCGACCCGTCGGACGGGACCGACCCGTCGGACGCGGCCGCACCACCGGACACGGCCGCACCACCGGACGAGACCGCACCACCGGACGAGACCACACCGCCGGACGAGACCGCACCGGCAGCGTCGCCGCCGCCGGACAACGCCACCCCCCGCTCCCGCGCGATCCGCACGAGTCGGTCCGGTGCCACGGCCGCGCCGACCTCGCCGCGGGTGCCGGACCCGTCGGGGGTGCCGGCGAGCGATCGCTGGTCGACCATGATGTGCCCGGCGTCCCCGGCGTTCGACCCGACCCCGCGCACGGGTTCGTGGTCGACGACGAGCCCGACGCCGAAGCCGGTGCCGAAGTACACGAACGCAAAGTTCCGCGCCGACGACTCCCCCGCCAGGAACATCTCGCCGACCGCGGCGGCCGTGACGTCCTTCTCGAGCAGGACGGGGTAGCCCGTGGCCTCGGCGAGCGCGTCGCGCAGGGGCACGTCACGCCACCGGGGCAGGAACGGCGGGTCGACGACGATGCCGGCGTCGACGTCGATGGGGCCGGGGCTGGCGATCCCGACACCGAGCACCCCGTCGACGTCCACGCCGGCGTCGGCGATCAGGCCGTCGACGGCGGAGCCGATGGAGCGGACGACCTCGGACGGGTCGTCGGCGGTCGGGGTCGAGGTGGTGGACGAGGCGACGACGGTACCGGCCAGGTCGAGCAGCACGTAGGTGACGACGGCCGGGTCGACGTGCACGCCGACGGCGTAGCGGCTGCCGGGTTCGAGCCGCAGGATGGTGCGCGGCTTGCCCCGACCGGCGACGACGGTGCCGGACTCGACGATCATGCCGGCCTCGATCAGGAAGCGGGTGACGTTCGACACCGTCTGCGCGCTGAGGCCGGTCCGCGAGGCGAGTTCGACACGGCTCAGGCCGTCCGGCGAGCGTCGGACGGCATCGAGCACGACCGTGCGGTTGAACCCGCCGATCGACGGGAGGTTCGCTCCACGCCGATGTTCTGCCATTCCGCGACCATACCGCGGCAACGGTGCGGTCTCGGTCTGCCGTCCGCGCTGGCCCCCACACGGGTCGCACCGTTACCCTGGCCGCATGGCCGACCTGCGTCTCGAAGAACTCTCCGCGAAGACCGCTGCCGCGGCGAACTCCCTGACGCTCAAGCCGGGTCAGGAACAGTTCGTGCAGCCGACCACCTACGGGGTCGCCGAGTCCGACGTCAAGCCGAGCTCCGCGTGGACCCGGGTGGTCCTGGACGGCGACGAGGTCCTGGGCCTCATCATCGGTTCGTTCGACGCGGACAACGCGCAGGAAGAGCTGCGCAGCGCCATCTGGCGGGTCAACGTCGCCGGCACGGCGCAGGGTCGCGGCGTCGGCCGCTTCGCCGTGCACGGCCTGGCGGACGAGGCCCGCAGCCGTGGACAGGAACGCCTGACGGTCGTGTACGAGCCCGGTGGCGACGACAGCCCCGAGGCGTTCTTCCGTGCAGTCGGCTTCGAGGTCGTCCGCGAGACCCAGTACGGCGACCACTTCGCGGTCCTGACGCTCTAGTACGTCTCCGACGACGTACTCACCGACGACGTGCCCGAGGACGACGCCCCGGCGCCGGAGCAGGACTTCGGGGCGGCGGTGGCCGAGGTGGTCCGGATGATCCCGCCGGGTCACGTCATGACGTACGGCGACGTCGCCGCGGCGCTCGGCTCACGCGCGTCGCGTGCGGTCGGCAAGGTGATGGCGCACGAGGGCGCCGACCTGCCCTGGTGGCGCGTGGTACGCGCGGGTGGGCACCCGCCGCTGCACCACGAGGCCCGTGCGCTCCAGCACTACCGCGCGGAGGGCACGCCGCTCGTGCAGGGGACGGCGGCCTGGAGGCTCGACATGCGTCGTGCCCGCTGGTCGCCGTCCACGGATGCGGACGACCCGTTCTGACGCCCGGCCCACGCACGTCGGCCGTCCGTCCGCCGGCGGTCAGCGGTCGAAGCGCTCGCCCTTCGGGCTGGTCGGGACCAGGCACAGCACGTACACGACGAGCGAGCCGATGCCGGGCACGACGTGCAGGAACTGCCAGAAGCCGGACAGGCCGGCGTCGTGCAGCCGTCGGGCGCTGAGGGCGAGCGACCCGATCAGGGTCGCGAGGCCCCAGAGGACGAACAGGTAGGACCCGACGGGGTTCTCGAACAGCGCGGTGTCCGGCGTGAACGCCTGCGGGACGAGCTGCAGGACGAGTCCGATCGCGAGCGACGTGATCCACCACCACCAGAACTCGGCACGCGAGGCCCGTCCGGTGAACACGGTGTACTTCCGCCAGAACCGCCGGACGGCCTCGGTGAAGGGTGCGCCGTAGAAGGGGTCGCGCAGGGCGACGCCGCCGGGCTGCACGCTGTCGTTGCTCATGGAGCAAGCCAACCACGTGGTGCAGCCCGGCTGCGTCCTACACGAGCGAGTCGCGCCAGGCCGCGTGCAGCTGTGCGAACCGCCCGGTACCCGAGATGAGGTCGGCGGGGGTGCCGTCCTCGACGATCTTCCCGTGTTCCATCACGAGCACGCGGTGGGCGATCGCGACCGTGGACAGGCGGTGCGCGATGATCACCGCGGTGCGGTCGGCGAGCAGGGTCTCGAGCCCTTCCTGCACCAGCCGCTCCGAGGGGATGTCGAGCGACGCCGTGGCCTCGTCGAGGATGAGCACCTTCGGGTCCGCGATGAACGCCCGCGCGAACGAGAGCAGCTGCCGCTGTCCCGCCGAGACACGACCACCGCGCTTGTTCACGTCGGTGTCGTACCCGTCGGGGAGCGCCACGATGAACTCGTGCGCGCCGACCGCCTTGGCGGACGCCTCGATCTCGGCGCGGGAGGCCCCCGGCTTGCCGAGCGCGATGTTGTCCGCGACCGTGCCGGAGAACAAGTAGGCCTCTTGCGTGACCATGACGATCGCGCGGCGCATGTCCTTCGTGTCGAGGTCGCGCAGGTCCACGCCGTCGAGCCGCACGGAACCGTGCGACGGGTCGTAGAAGCGCGCCATGAGCTTGGCGAGCGTCGACTTCCCGGCGCCGGTGGATCCGACGAGCGCGATGGTCTGCCCGGACGGGATGTGCAGGTCGAACTCCGGCAGGACGACCTTGCCCGCGTTGTAGGCGAACACGACCTCGTCGAAGTCCATCTTGCCCGTGGCGTCGGCCAGCTTGGTCGGCTTCACGGGGTCCGGCACGCTCGGCCGTTCCTCGAGGACGCCGGAGATCTTCTCCATCGCCGCCGAGGCCGACTGGTACCCGTTGTAGAACATCGCGAGCTCCTGCGCCGGGTCGAAGAAGCGCTTGGCGTACAGCGCGACCGCGAGCAGCGCACCGACCTCGAGCGTCCCACCGACGATCCGGAAGCCGCCGACGACGACCACCGCAGCGAGCGTGGCGTTGCCGATGAGCACGAGCACCGGGTCGAACGTCCCGAACAGGTTGAACACCTTCGTGTTCGCCAGCCGGTAGTCCTCGACGAAGCCGCCGTACTCGTCCTTGTTGCGCGACTCCTTGCGGAACGCCTGCACGGCACGGATGCCCGTCATCGTCTCGACGAAGTGCACGATCACGCGCGCCGAGGTGACGCGGGTGGCGCGGAACAGCGTCTGCGAGTTCTTCTGGAACCAGCGGATCAGGAACCAGAGCGGCACGAGCGACACCGCGAGCACGAGGCCGGACGTCGGGTCGAGCAGCACCAGGGCCACGGCGGTGAACACCATGTAGAGCACGCCCTGGATGAGCTGGTTCAGGCCGGAGTCGAGCAGCTCACGGATCGAGTCGAGGTCACTCGTCTGGCGGGAGATGATCCGACCGGACGTGTAGGTCTCGTGGAACTCGAGCGACAGCCGCTGCGTGTGCAGGAACACCCGCTTGCGCAGGTCGAACAGGATGGCCTGGCTGATCCGTGCGGCGAGCACGGTGTACCAGGCGGTGAGCACTGCGCCGAGGACGGCCACGACGATGTACGTCGCGACGACGCCGAACGCCGGCACCCAGTCGTTCTGGTCCATCACCGCGGGCAGGGCGTTGTCGATGCCCCACGCGATGAGCGCCGGGCCCGCGACCGTGCCCGCCGTGGAGACCACGACGACGATCCCGAGCAGCACCAGACGGAGCTTCAGCGGGGCCGCGAGGGAACCGAGCAGGGCGAGGGAGCGACGCCGCAGGCGCTTGCTCTCCGCCTTGGTGAAGTCCTCGCGCTCCTCGCCGCGCACGCCCAGGGTGGTGATCGAGGCGGTGACGGGCGCGGCAGACTGCGCGTCCGCAGCGTCGTCGGTGACCGGTGCCGTGCCTCCCGGCAGGTTCTGGTCCGTCTGCTGGCTCATGCCATCGCCTCCTGTCGTGCGGTCGCGTCGTCGTCGTCGAGCGACGAGATGACGTAGCGGTAGTGCTCGTTGGTGGCCATCAGGTCGTGGTGGGTCCCGACGGCGGTGACGACGCCGTTCTCCATCAGGGCGACCCGGTCGGCCAGCGTCACCGTCGACGGACGGTGCGCCACGATGAGCGACGTGGTGTCGGCGAGCACGCGGCGCAGGCCCGCCTCGACCCGTGCCTCGGTGTCGACGTCGAGCGCCGACAGCGGGTCGTCGAGCACGAGCACCGACGGCCGCGCGGCGATCGCGCGAGCGAGCGCCAGGCGCTGGCGCTGTCCACCGGACAGCGACAGCCCCTCTTCGCCCACCCGGGTGTCCACGCCGTCGGGCAGGTCGTCCACGAAGGACGCCTGCGCGATGTCGAGTGCCTCGCGCATGAGCGCCTCGGCCTCGGCACCCTGCACGTCCGGTCGACCGAGCAGCACGTTCTCACGCACGGTCGACGAGAACAGGGTGGCGTCCTCGAAGGCGACGCCGACGTGCCGGCGCAGTTCTTCGCGGGTGAGGTCGCGGATGTCGACCCCGTCGATCGTCACCGATCCGCCGGTCACGTCGTACAGACGCGGCACCAGCGAGAGCAGCGTCGTCTTGCCGCAGCCCGTGAGCCCGACGAGCGCCATGGTCTCGCCCGGCTGCAGCTGCAGCTCGACGCCGTTGATCAGGTCCGGGTACTGCGGCGCGGAGTCCTGGTACCGGAAGTGCACGTCGTTGAACGACAGCGCACCGTGCGGCTCGGTGATCGTCTTCGGGTCCTTCGGGTCCGTGATGGTGTTCTCGGAGTCCATGACCTCGAAGAAGCGGTCGACCGCCGTGCGGGTGTCGAACGTCATCGAGAGCAGGAAGCCGATCGACTCGATCGGGAACCGCAGCACCGTCGCCGTCGCGAAGAACGCGAACAGCTGACCGACGGTCATCTCGCCCTGCGACGCCAGCCAGATGCCGGCGAGCAGGCACAGCGCGAACGCGACGTCCGGCACGAGCAGCAGCCACAGCCAGATGCTCGCGATGGCCTTCGCCTTCTTGATCTCCGTGCCACGCAGGGCTTCGGCCTGCTCGCTGAACTCCTCGAGCTTCGACCCGCCGCGGCCGAACGCCTTGAGCACGCGGATGCCGTGCACCGACTGCTCGACACTCGTCGCGAGGTCACCGACCTGGTCCTGGCTGCGGCGCGCGACGACGGAGTACCGACGCTCGAACAGCAGCCCGTTGATCCACAGCGGGATCGACGCGATCAGGAAGATCAGCCCGAGCAGCCACCCGAAGGTGAACAGCACGACGAAGCCGACGACGATCGTCACGACGTTCACGACGAGCAGGACGACACCGAAGGCCAGCCAGCGGCGGATCAACGACAGGTCCGACACGGAACGGGACAGCAGCTGCCCCGACTCCCACCGGTCGTGGAACGCGACGGGCAGGTCCTGCAGCTTCGCGTACAGCGAGTTCCGCATGCTGGCCTCGATCCGCGTCGAGGGGCGCATCACCATCCGGCGGCGCGAGGCGATGAAGAACGCCTCGAGCACACCGAGGGCGAGCACGCCGAGGCCGGCGGGCCAGATCTGTGCGCCGTCCTTCGATGACAGCGGGCCGTCGACGAGCCACTGCAGGACGTAGGGGATTGCGAGCGCCACCAAGGAGGCTCCCATCGCTGCGGCCATGCCGCCGATGAGGCGCCCCTGGTAGGGCTTCACGTAGGGGTAGATCCGCGCGATCGCGCGGAAGGTGGACGGGCGCGCCGTGGTGGGCGACTTGGACATGCGTTGCGTCCTCATGCGTCTGCCGGGTCCCCGGGTCGCGCTGCGCCCTGGCCGCCTGCTGCTTGCTTGCTCTGGCGTGCGGTGCGTGCGCGGCCTCGACCTGGAGGCTCGGTGTGGCGTTGCGTGGTGATCATCGGCCGGGCGCGTGGTCGCGCCTCCGCCGTCACTCGCGTGACGTCGGTCGGGCCGGAGGGCACCGGGAGACACTCGTCCCCCGGGTTCAGGCGGGTGGTTCGCGGACGCTGGTCGTGCGGCGCCGCGAGGCCGTGGGAACGGCCTGGCTAGACGGCGGCCGCGACGCGCGGTCGCGGTGCGATCAGGGATCGCCGTGCGGGAGTGGTCCCCACGACGGACACGAGACCTGCACGGGCGGCCGTCGCCACGGTTCCGGTCATGTTGTCCATCGTCACTCCAGTCGTCGTCTTCGTCACCGTTGTGTCCGCGGTGCCACCGGTCCCGAGGGACCGTCGGCTGCCTGTCGCGGAGCCTTACAGACTATTCACAGTGACTCTCAGCGCGCAATAGGGTGCCGCGATTTGTTCACTTCAGTGGAAGAAGTGGCGCTCGCCCGTGAAGTACATCGTGACGCCCGCGGCCGTCGCCGCGGCGATGACCTCGTCGTCGCGGACGCTGCCACCGGGCTGGGCCACCGCGCGCACACCGGCGTCGAGCAGCACCTGCAGGCCGTCGGCGAACGGGAAGAACGCATCGGACGCCGCGACGCTGCCGGTCGCGCGGTCACCGGCACGGTTCACCGCGAGGTGGCACGAGTCCACCCGGTTGACCTGGCCCATGCCGACCCCGACGCTCGCGCCCTGGTTCGCCAGCAGGATGGCGTTCGACTTGACCGAACGGCTCGCCTTCCACGCGAAGGCCAGGTCGGCGAGGGTCTGTTCGTCGGCGGGCGCGCCGGCGACCAGGGTCCACGTGGACTGGTCGAACGCCGTGAAGCGGTCGGCGTCCTGCACCAGGAAGCCGCCGGAGATCTGCTTGACCTCGCGCGGTGCCAGGGCGAAGTCGGCCGGCAGCGTGAGCAGGCGGATGTTCTTCTTGCGCGACAGGATCTCGAGCGCCTCGGGGTCGAAGCCCGGGGCGACGACGACCTCAGTGAAGATGTCCTTCACGGTCTCGGCCATCGCCACGGTGACCGGACGGTTCGCGGCGATGACCCCACCGAACGCCGACAGCGGGTCGCAGGCGTGCGCGGCGGCGTGGGCCGAGGCGATCGGGTCGGCGGCGTCCGCCGGGGCGATCGCGATGCCGCACGGGTTGGCGTGCTTGATGATGGCGACCGCGGGGGTGTCGAAGTCGAACGCCGCACGGACGGCCGCGTCGGCGTCGACGTAGTTGTTGTACGACATCTCCTTGCCGTGCAGCTGCGTCGCCTGCGCGATGCCGGCGCCGTCGGTGCTCGTGTACAACGCGGCTGCCTGGTGCGCGTTCTCGCCGTAGCGGAGCGTGGCCGACAGGTCTGCGGTGAAGCCGAGGTGCTCGTCGAACGCACCGGGCGTCTGGATGTCGCCGCTGGTCGTCGGCGCCGCAGCGGCCGCGACGACGTCGCTGGCGAAGTAGGACGCCACCGCGGTGTCGTACGCCGCGGTGTGCGCGAAGGCCTGGGCCGCCAGACGCTTGCGGAGCTCGAGCGAGGTGCCGCCCGCGCGGACGGCCTCGACGACCTCGGCGTAGGACGACGGCGAGACGACGATCGCGACGTTCGGGTGGTTCTTCGCCGACGCACGGACCATCGCGGGGCCGCCGATGTCGACGTTCTCGACCACGGTCGCGGTGTCGGCACCAGAGGCCACCGTCTCGACGAACGGGTACAGGTTCACGACGACGAGCTCGAACGCCGCGATCCCGAGGTCGGCGAGCTGCTGCTCGTGCGACTCGAGGCGCAGGTCGGCGAGCAGACCGGCGTGCACCGACGGGTGCAGCGTCTTGACCCGGCCGTCGAGCGACTCCGGGAACCCGGTGACGCTCGCGACGTCGGTGACGGCGTACCCGGCGTCACGGATCGTCTGGGCGGTGGACCCCGTCGACACGATCTCGACACCCGACTCGGCGAGGGCACCGGCGAGCTCGAGCAGGCCGGACTTGTCGCTCACCGAGATGAGTGCGCGGCGGACCGGCACCACGTCACGGTCGCGGTAGAGGCTGGGGTCGGCTGCGTGCACGCTCATGCGCTCGGGGTGCCCTTCAGGTCGGTGGTGCCGTTGGCGATGTCGAGGATGGTCTGGATGAGCAGGCGGCGCTCGACCGGCTTGATGCGGTCGTGCAGCGTCGACTCGGAGTCGCCCGGGAGCACGGGGACGCGCTCCTGGGCCAGGATCGGGCCGGTGTCCACGCCGTCGTCGACCGCGATGACGCTCGCGCCGGTCTCGGTGACGCCGGCTGCCAGGGCGTCCCGCACGCCGTGGGCGCCGGGGAACTCGGGCAGGTACGCCGGGTGGGTGTTGATGATGCCCGGGGCGAACTCGGACACCACGGCCGGGGGCAGCAGGCGCATCAGGCCGGAGAGCACCAGCAGGTCGGGCGACCACGGGCGGATCTGCTCGGCGAGTGCCTGCCCCCACTCGGCACGGGTCTCGTAGCGCGAGAACGGCACCGTGAAGGTGGGGATCGAGAACTCCTCGCCCAGACCGAGACCCTCGGCATCGCGGTCGGCACCGATGGCGACGACACGGGCGGGGTACTCGGCGTCGAAGGTCGCTTCGAGCAGGGCTCGGAGGTTCGACCCGGTACCGGAGATCAGGACGACCAGTTCGAGCACGGCACCAACCCTACCGGGACCCGCGCGACGTGACGTCGGCGCTAGCGATCGTCCTTCGGGCGGCGCCACCAAGGCAGCTCCTCGTCGGGGATCTGGTCGGTGACGTCCCAGTTCGTCGGACGGGCCGCCTGGGTGGGAACAGCTGCGGGGGCCTCGGGTGCGGCCGGTTCGTCGTCGACGTCGTCCCGTCCGGCGACGAACTCCTCGGTGCTCCACGGGAACGCTGGCTGCGCGTCGGTGTGATCGGGCGTGGACGTCGACGTGGCGGGCCGTTCCGGAGCGGGCGCAGGGCGCTGCTGCTCCGCTACGGCGTCGGCACCGGTCACGCGGTCGCGGAGTCCGCCGGCGCGGTCGCGGAGTCCACCAGCTCGCTCGCGGAGTCCCCCAGCCCGTTCGCGCGCACCGTCGGCGACACCGTGCAGTCGATCGCGCAGGGCACCCATCGCGGCACGTCCCGACGAGCGGGGCTCGGTCGGGCTCTCGTCCGCCAGACGCTCCGAAGCGACGGCGTCGGTCTTCGCCCAGGCCGGCAGTTCCACGTCGTGGTCCGGGTCGCGCGGGGGCGTACGAGGCGCTGCGATGGGCGCGGGCGCGACCGGTTCGTCGGCGATCGGTTCCGTCGGGCTGGTCACAGCGGCGCGCGAGCGGGCAGCGGTCGACCCGTCGTGGGACTCCTCGACCACGAACCGGTGCACGTCGGTGGTCCGTCCCGCGCCGGCCTGGTCGAGCGCGGCGAGCAGCGATCCCGTCCCGGCCTCGGCTCCGCTCCGGTCCGCGTCGTCGTCGTCCGCCTCGGTCCAGCGCTCCCGGGTCCAGCCCCGGTCCGGCAGGCGGACGAGGTCGCTGCCAGCGGCGAGGGCGATGACCGCCGGCAGGCCGATCTCGAGCGCGGCGAACCCACCCACCACCAGGGCGTGCGGGCCGACGTCGGCCAGTCGTCCGGGGCCGAACGATCCGGACGACACCCAGGCGATCAGCCCGGTCAGGACACCGGCGACGATGCCCGTCGCGACACCGGCGAGCGCTCGGTGGAGTGCGGAGTCGGCGTTCCCCAGCACACGGACGAGTCGCGGGCGCATCGAGCCGCCGATCGCGAAGCCGGCGATCACCGGTACCAGGATCCAGACCAGGCCGAAGGTGTGGCCCGAGGTCGGCAGTGCGCCGAACACCGGCAGTCCGGGGATCGGTCCGAGGGTCGTGGCGATCGGGGACACGCTCGAACCGGTGCCGATGGCGAACCCGGGGCCGATCAGCCACGACGTCGCCCACCCGACGAAGTCCGGCAGGAACGCGAGCTGCCCGACGGTGAGGGCGATGCCACCGATCACACCGGCGTGGGACTGCTCGTACAGGGTGATCACCTCGGCGAACGAGGTGAAGAGCAGGAACGCGACGACGACCCCGGCGAACGCGACGACGACTCCGGTGGCGGCGGTCCCGGCACGGAGACCGAACCCGGCGATCGCACGCCAGAGCACGGGCACGCGGTCGAGCAGGTCGAGCACACGCTGGGTGGCGGGGTCCGCCGGCAGGTCCCGTCGTCGTCGGCAGACCTCCGAGCTGACGAGCGCCGGGATCCCGAACCACAGCGCGGGCAGGACCACGGCCTGCCAGATCGTCGGCTGCGTGGCAGCGGAGGTCGACGACAGCGCGACGCCGAGGCCGAGCGCCGCGACGACCGCCGTCCCGACCAGCAGGCCGGTGGTGCGGTGCTCGGTCTCCGCGAAGCGTCGACCGGCACGGGCGCCGAGCCAGGCGGTCACGACCGCGAAGCCGAGCGCCGCCAGCGTCACGTGGATGGGGTCGGCGGCACCGCTGACCCCGGAGCTCTTCGCCAGCGCGGACCCGAGCAGGAACGAGACGTCGACGCCGTGGCCGACGAGCCAGACGCTGCCGGTGGCCTTCCAGAACACGTCCCAGTCGATCTGCAGGCCGTACTCGAAGCCCCACAGCAGGGTGAGCGGGACCAGTGCGATCCCGATGCCGACGCCGACCGTCACGACCGCCTCGATCGCGGCGAGCAGAGCGGTTCCCAGGCGGTTCATCGCAGTGAGGATACGTGGCAGTCCGGCTCTCGGCCGTGAGCCGCGCGGCTCCGCAGCAGACTCAGCGGGTGGTCCCGGACGGACTCAGTTCCGACGGCGCCCGCTGATCGTGATGATCTGCCACGCGACGACCGCGATGCCGATCGCGAATGGCCAGGCGATCCACCGATCGAGTCCGATGAGTCCGCCGACGAAGAGCGCGCACATCAGGGAAGCAACCGACACAGCGACCGCGATGGGCGTCTGGCCAGTGCGACCGTCGACCTCGGTCACGTAGCCCGGTCGCCGTTCGTAGTCGGCCGGGTCGTAGATCGCCGGGTCGTGCGGCATGTCGATGTCCTCGCGCCGCAGGCTCGGGTTCGTGCGAGAACGCGGCAGGAGGAATGCAGCCCACGTGAACCACGCACCGAATGCGATCAGAGCGATGGCGATGCTCCAGAGGTGCACGCCTCCCGGGGTGTCGACCGCACGGATCGGGGTGGCGAGGAAGCCGATGCCGACCAGTGCCGACACGAGCCCGACCACGATCCCCAAGCGTCCGGGTTCACCCCGCTGCCCGCTCCGCTCGACCACGCCGCGATGCTACCGGTGCCGCGGGGACCCCACGCAGAACACCGGTGCTCGTCGGACGAACACGCGCATGACGCGGTCCGACGAACGAACACCGGTGTTCAGCGGAACGGACGAACCGCTAGCGGGCGACGACCTCGCGCAGCAGCGCAGCGGTCTCGGACGGCGTCTTGCCGACCTTCACGCCTGCGGCCTCGAGCGCCTGCTTCTTCGCCTCGGCGGTGCCGGCGGAACCGGACACGATCGCTCCGGCGTGGCCCATCGTCTTGCCCTCGGGGGCAGTGAAGCCCGCGACGTACCCGACGACCGGCTTCGTGACGTGCGCCTTGATGAACTCGGCTGCGCGCTCCTCGGCGTCGCCACCGATCTCACCGATCATCACGATGGCCTCGGTCTCGGGGTCGGCCTCGAACGCGGCGAGCGCGTCGATGTGCGTCGTCCCGATGACCGGGTCGCCGCCGATGCCGATGGCGGTCGAGAAGCCCAGGTCCCGCAGCTCGTACATCATCTGGTAGGTCAGGGTGCCCGACTTCGAGACGAGGCCGATCGGTCCCTTGCCGGTGATCGTCGCCGGGGTGATGCCGACGAGCGACTCCCCCGGGGTGATGATGCCGGGGCAGTTCGGGCCGATGATGCGGGTCTTCCCGCCGAGCGCCTTGGCGTGTGCCCAGAACTCGGCGGCGTCCTGCACCGGGATGCCCTCGGTGATGACGACGACGAGCGGGATCGCGGCATCGATGGCCTCGAGCACAGCGTCCTTGGCGAAGGCCGGCGGCACGAAGACGATGGAGACGTCGGCACCGGTGGTGTCGATGGCCTCGCGCACGGTGCCGAAGACGGGCAGCGACACGTCACCGTGGGTGACGGTGGTGCCGGCCTTGCGGGCGTTGACGCCACCGACGACCTGGGTGCCGGCCTTGAGCATGAGGGCGGTGTGCTTGGTGCCCTCGCCGCCGGTGATGCCCTGGACGATGACCTTGGAGTCCTTGTTGAGGAAGATCGACATGGTCAGTCCCTTCAGGCCGCGGCAGCGGCGAGTTCGGCGGCCTGCTCGGCCGCGTCGTCCATGGTCGCGGCGACGGTGACGAGCGGGTGCGCTGCCTCCGCCAGGATCCGTCGGCCCTCTTCCACGTTGTTGCCGTCCAGGCGCACGACGAGCGGCTTGGTGGCCGCGTCGCCGAGGATCCCGAGGGCGGCGACGATGCCGTTCGCGACGGCGTCGCAGGCGGTGATGCCACCGAAGACGTTCACGAAGACGCTCTTCACCTGCGGGTCGCCGAGGATGACGTCGAGGCCGTTGGCCATGACCTCGGCCGAGGCGCCGCCGCCGATGTCGAGGAAGTTCGCGGGCTTCACGCCGCCGTGCCGCTCACCGGCGTAGGCGACGACGTCGAGCGTCGACATGACGAGGCCCGCGCCGTTGCCGATGACGCCGACCTGGCCGTCGAGCTTGACGTAGTTCAGGCCGTGGGCCTTCGCCTTGGCCTCGAGCGGGTCCTCGCTGGCGGAGTCCTCGAGGTCCTTGTGCGCGGGGTGGCGGAAGTCGGCGTTCTCGTCGAGCGAGACCTTGCCGTCGAGCGCCAGGATCTGGCCGTCGCCGGTGCGGACGAGGGGGTTCACCTCGACGAGCGTGGCATCCTCACCCTTGTAGACGTCGTAGAGCTTCGAGAAGACGTCGGCCACCTGGTCGACGAGCTCCGCCGGGAACCCGGCCTGCTCGGCGATCGCGCGACCGGCGGCAGCGTCGATCCCGGTGAGCGGGTCCACCTCGACGCGGGCGAGTGCCTCGGGCTTCTCGACGGCGAGCTGCTCGATCTCCATGCCGCCCTCGACGCTGGTGAGCGAGAGGTAGGAGCGGTTGGCCCGGTCGAGCAGCACGGAGAAGTAGAACTCCTCGGCGATGTCCGCGCCCTGGGCGATCATGACGCGCTGCACGGTGTGGCCCTTGATGTCGAGGCCGAGGATCGCCTGAGCGTGCTCGTAGGCCTCGTCCGGGGTCTTCGCGACCTTGACGCCACCGGCCTTGCCACGACCGCCGACCTTCACCTGGGCCTTGACGACCACGACGCCACCGATCTTCTCGGCCGCCGCTCTCGCCTCTTCCGGGGTGTCGGCGATGATCCCCTGGAGGACGGGGACGCCGTAGGACTCGAAGAGGTCCCTGGCCTGATACTCGAAAAGATCCACGCTGTTCTTCTTCCCGCACGGTTCGTGCGATCGGCATCGGTTTCCCGGTCGCGCACTCCACATCGAGGGTCGCTCGATGTCGAGACAACGGCCGTCACGCAGCCTAGCGCGGCGACATGGACGTCGAGACAACGGGCGGCGCGGGACGCAGGGGAAGGCGCGGTCGCTCGACCACCCGTCGGCGACCGCGCTCCACTCCCCCGAGCACCGGCAGTGTGCACGTCCCTCGTGACGAGCAGGTGACGTCGAGGTGAACTCCCCCGGCGTTCCGGGTCGTCCCAGGGGGACCGGCGTACACCGGAACACCCCGACGGAAGGACCCCGCATGACCGCGGAACAGAACCAGCAGGCACAGGAACGACTCGGCGAGATCCTGGAGGCGCGGGCCTTCGACCGCTTCCCCGAGGTGTGGGCGGAGGACGTCGTGGACCACGACCCCGCGCCCGACCAGCAGCCCGGCCTCGCGGGGATCGTCGACTTCTGGACCGAGTTCACCACCGCGTTCCCGGACCTCACGCTCGAGCCCGACCCGCTCGTCGTCACGGACGACTACATCACCGCGGTGTTCACGATCCGCGGCACCCACACCGGTCCGTTCCAGGGCCACGCTCCGACGGGTCGCGCCTTCGAGGTCCGCGGCATCCAGGTCTCGAAGTTCCGTGACGGCAAGATCGCCGAACGCTGGGGCGCGACCGACGAGAAGGGCCTGGCGGAGCAGCTCGCGCTCGGCTCCGGCGACGTCCACTTCGTCAGCGCCTGAACACCATCGGACACCCGGCACCACCCACACCCAGGAGGACACCATGAGCGATCCCGGCATCAGCCCCGTCGACGACTTCGAGGCCCAGCAGCGCCGCGACGACGACATCGACCGCGAGCACGTCGGCCCGTACGAGGTGGACGAGTCCGAGGAGTCCCTCGAGACCGTGACGAACGACGCGGTCGCCGGCGAGACCGTCGAGCCGCAGCGCGGTGACGGTACCGACGACGGCCCGACCGGCGGCTCCCCGCGCGAGGGGTCGCCCGACCTGTGGGAGCACGACGCCGACGAGGACCGGCCGGACCTGGGGGGCGACCTCGGCACCAAGCCGCTCTGATCCGCACCGCCTGATCAGCGCCTCCCCCAGGGATCCGCGGAACACGGCCCGTAGCATCGGGCCGTGTTCCGTCGCGTCCGAGCCAGCGTCCGCAGCATGCCGTCGGCCGCCCGCCTGGTGGCGATCGCGGCGATGCTGCTCGTCGCGGCCTCCGCACACCTCGCCGCGCAGTCCGAGCCGGCAGGTCGATGGGTGCCGCTCCTCGCGGTCGCGGTGGTCGGAGCCGTCGTCACCGGAGCACCGAGCCGCCTCTGGCCGCTCCCCGCGATCTGGCTCGTCGCGACCCTGCTCGCCCTGACGGGCGACGTCCGGGTCGACGGCACGTACCTGGTGGCCGCCCTCCTGACCGGCGCGGTCGCGCTCGTCGCGGCGATCGTCGCTGATCTCGTCCCCGACCTGCGGGCGCGACGCCGACGGGGTGGACCGTGACCACCCCACGGCCTGGAGGCCCGGTGCCGGGCCCGCCACGTCCCTCCAGTCACGGCCGTCACCCCGCTGGCGCGGTGCGCCGGACCCGGCTGGTGGGGCCCACCTCCCGTCCGTCGTCCGGTCGCGTCCACGACCGCAGCCTGCGTCGGTTCCTCGGTGACAGCACACCCGTGGCCGCGGGCGGCCGCGCCATCCTGCTGCAGATCGCCGACCCGGTCGTCGCGGCGGGGGTCCGCCGGCACTCGGACTTCGCCCGTCGACCGCAGCAGCGGCTGGCCCACACCCTGATGTTCGTGTACGCCGTCGTCTCCGGCACGGAGCAGGACGCCGCGATCGCCGCGGGTTTCGTGAACCGTGCCCACGCGCCCGTGACCGGCGCGGACGACGTCGACCGGCAGCTGTGGGTGGCCGCGACCCTGTTCGACTCGGCTCGTCGGGCGCACGACCTGTTCGGCGCTCCCGTCACGGCGGAACGCGCCGAGGCCGTGCTCGCCGCGTACGCCCCGATCGCGACGACGCTGCGGGTGCCCGCCGAGCGCTGGCCGACCTCGGTCGCGGCCTTCGACGAGTACTGGGCCGACGCCCTCGAGCGGCTCGAGGTCACCGACGACGCCCGCGGGGTGGTGCGTGACCTGCTCCACCCGCGGTTCGCGCCGCTCTGGGTGCGTGCCGCGATGCCGCTCGTCCGGATCGTCACGGTCGGGATGCTGCCGGAACGGCTGCGGACCGCGTACGGGTTCGCGTGGGGGCCGCGCGAGCACCGTCGGTTCCAGCGGACGATCGCCGTGGTCAGCGGGGTGCGGTCGGTCCTGCCCGGGGCCCTGCTGCGGCTGCCGGGTCCGCTGCTGCTGCGGGCGATGCGCCGGACGGCCGGGCGACACGCCACGGTACGGTAGCGGGCATGTCGGTCGACCACTTCGCCATCACGGTCCCGCGCTCCTGGTTCGAACTGCCCGTCGAGCCGGAGCGCCGCGACGACCGGATCAGCGCCCTGGTGCAGGAGCGCATCGAGGACCAGCGCGAGCTCTGGGACCACCGGACCGAGATCGTCCGGGCTCTCCGTCGGTTCGCGCGGTCGGCGTGGGACAGCGGTGCGCGGTACTGCGCGGCCTTCGCCGAGCCGAGCGACGACGGCATCGTCTCCGGCGCCCTGACCGTCACGGTCCTGCCCGCGCCCGAGGCCGGCGGCGACCCGCTCGCCGCCCTGACCGACCACGTCGCCGCGCTCGGCGGTGACGACGACGGCATGCACGTCGACGTGCACGAGGTCCCGCGCGTCGGCCGGGTGCCGCGCGTCTGGGGCGTCTCGACCGTGCAGGCGCCGGACGGCCGCGGCTCGTTCGACGTCGTGCTGATGCAGACGTTCGTGCCGGCCGGTGACCAGGTCGCGCTGGTGAGCGTGTCCTCGCCCGCGACCGACCTGGCCGAGCCGCTGTACGAACTGTTCGAGACCGTGACCGACACCTTCGAGCTCATCGACTCGGCCACGGTCGGCGGCGGGGTCGACTGATGCGGATCTGGCCGTTCCGGAAGCGTCGGAAGCCCGTCGAGCCCGTCGTCGAGCGGGTCACCGTCGACGACCTCGCGCGGATGGCGCAGCGCGGCGAACTCGCCCGCGCGGTCGTCACGCCGCCGCCGGCTCCCCGCGCCAGCGCCGACCGGGTGCGGGCGACCGTCGCGCAGCTGCCCGGGCGTCCCCTGGGCTCCGCCGGTGGCACGGCTCGCCGTGACGCGGCTCCGGCCCGGCAGACCGCGGCGGCCGTCCTGGTGCTCGACGACCACCAGCGGGTGACCGTGTCCGGTGGCGGGCTGATCGGCCGTGACCCGGCGAGCGCCCACCCGGACGGCGGCTACGCGCACATGATCGCCCTCGAGGACCCGGACAAGCTGCTCAGCCGCACGCACCTGGAGTTCGGCTTCGGTGCCGAGGGGTCGCTCTGGGTGCTCGACACGGCGTCGGCGAACGGGGTCGAGCTGCAGCGGCCGGGGTTCCCGGCGACGATGGTGCCGCCGGCGCAGCGCACCGTGGTGCAGCCGGGCGACGTGGTCGTGTTCGGCGGCCACACGCTTCGCGCCGAGCCGCAGACCGCGCTGGTCGGCGAAGCCCCACTCGGCTGACGCCGAGCGGCGCGGCGGCGCGACGCTGGCGCGCGACGTCGCGCTGTCCCCGTCAGTCGGCGGGCACCTGCACCAGCCGCAGCGCCTGGTCGGCGTCGTTGAGCAGCGCCCGACCCGGCACCCGGTCCTGCGTCACCAGGCTCTTCGACAGCTTCGTGCCGATCAGGTCGCCGTCGACGGTGCTGAGCGGTGCGAGCAGCATCCCGCGACGGGCCTTCTTCGCGTCGACCTGCCAGCCACGGAACCCGCTCGCGACGCCCTCGACGTCGCCCGCGATGACGAGCCCGACCGAACGGCCCCGGTCGGAGTCCATGACCGCCCGGAACACCGGTTCGGCCGGGGTCTCCTTGAGTGCCTCGGCGTCGTCGACGAGCACGAGCGTGAAGCCGTCCGAGCCGGTGTCGATCGCGGCGGAGAGCCCCTCCGCCCCGATCCCGCCGTCGGTGACCACGGTCGCGCGCGGTGCACCCTCGAGTGCCCGGAGCGGGGAGTCCCGCGGCGTGACCGCGACGACCGACCCACCTGCGGACAGGACGTGCCGGGCCATCGCGACGAGCGCGGTGCTCTTGCCGGAGCGCGGGCTGCCGGCGACGATGAACACCGGGGTGTCCTGCACGAAGTCGTGGGTGAAGAGCCGGAGCTCGTCGCCGCCGACGCCGAGCGCGACCCGGCCGACCGAGGCGTCCGCCGAGGGCAGGTAGCGCACGGCCTCCTCGAACGTGATGGACCGCGGCAGCACATCGATCCGGAACGGCTTCGGCACGGTCGCGGGGACGTGGGCGCGGACCTCGTCGCCGATGCCGCGGATCGCCGCCGCCTGGTCACGGCCGCCGAGGCCACCGGGCAGCACGGCGACCTGGGTCTCCGTCGCGGTGGCGTTCCGGAAGCCACGGCCGGGCGGGATCGACTCCGGCAGCTTCTTGCCGTTGATGCCCTCGTAGTTGTAGTCGCCGCGGTCGGCCAGGGCGAGCAGCAGCTTCCGCTCCACCTGGCTCGACATCCGGCCGGAGGTCAGCGTGCGGTCGCCGGAGACGATCAGGTGCACGCCGACGCCGACGCCCTCGCGCAGCAGCGTCTGGACGGCGTCGTGCAGCGCACCGTTCTCGGCGTCGGCCAGGGTCGCCATGAAGCTCTCCCACTGGTCCAGGAACACGACGACGTGCGGCAGCGGGGTGGTGTGCTGGTCGGACCGCTGCTCGGCGATGGACGAGTACCCGCCGCTCGCGAAGGCCGCCTGGCGCTCCTGCACGGTGCGGAGCAGGATGCCGAGCAGCCGCGAGACCCGGTCGGGCTCGTGCCGCTGCACCACGGCACCGCAGTGCGGCAGGGCCCCGAGCGCGAGCAGGGCGCCGTTGCCGCAGTCGATCCCGTACATGTGCACGTCGCCGACGCCGAGGCGCAGGGCCATCGCACCGGCCAGGGTGCGGAGCGTCTGGCTGCGGCCGGAGCGCGGCGACCCGATGACGAACAGGTGGCCGTCGGCGTCGAGGTCGAACACGGCGGGGCGCTGCTGCTGGTCGGCGGGGTGGTCCTCGATGCCCCAGGCCACGGCGAGCGGCGGCAGCTCGGGGGCGGCCGAGGCACCGGCGGCTTCGACGTCGTCGAGTCCGACGACCGCACCGAGGGGCGGCAGCCACGGCTTCCGCTGCTCGGGGGTGCCGAGGGCGCGGGTGGCGTCGCCGATCGACGCGACGAGGACGCTCAGGTCGGTGACCTCCACGTCGCTGGCGGCGGCCTCGACGGCTGCCGGGCGGGGGGCTGGTTCGCTGTACGAGGCGAAGGTGAGTTCGCGGACCAGGGCGGGCCGGGCCTCCTGGTCGTCCGTGCCGGGCCGACGCCCGCCCACCCGACCGGACTGGAAGGGCAGCAACGAGGCCGCGCCGAGCCGCACGTACGCGCGACCGGGCGTCGTCTTCGCGATCCGCGCGGCGTCGTTCGCGCCGATGACGTCCTGGCTCTCCGACTGGTCGGTGACGCGCAACGCGATCCGCAGGTTCGTGTTGGCGCGGATCTCGGGCGACACGACACCGCCGGGGCGCTGCGTGGCGAGCACGAGGTGGATGCCGAGCGACCGACCGCGCTGGGCGATGTTCACCAGGCCCTTGACGAAGTCCGGGAGCTCGCGGGCGAGCGAGGCGAACTCGTCGATGACGATGAGCAGCCGCGGCAGGCTCGGGATCGCGTCGCCCGACGCCGCGCGCTTCGCCTGCAGGTCCTGGTAGTCCTCCAGGTCCTTCGCGCCGACCTCGGCCAGGGCGTGCTCGCGGGTGCGCAGTTCTGCGCCGAGCGACTCGAGCGCCCGCTCCACCTGGTGGGTGTCGAGGTCGGTGACCATGCCGACCGTGTGCGGCAGGTCGACGCAGTCCTTGAACGCCGCACCGCCCTTGTAGTCGACGAGCACGAAGTTCATCTCGTCCGGCCGGTTCGCGACGGCGAGCGACGCGACGATCGTCTGCAGCAACTCGGACTTGCCGGAGCCGGTCGTGCCGGCGACGAGTCCGTGCGGACCGTCGTTCCGCAGGTCGATCGCGAACGGCCCGTCGATCGAGGCGCCGATGACGGCGGTCGTGCTGCGCCCACCGAGCAGCCAGCGGGCCTGCACGGCCTCGGACGTCGGCGGCTCGAGCTGCAGGACGTCGAGCAGCCGCGCCGACGACGGGATGGCGCCGTCCTGAACGTCAGGGCTGGCGTCGACGATCGGCGACAGCGACCGGGCGACCCACTCGAGCCAGTCCTGGTCGACCAGGTCGGGTCGGGCATCGTCGATCCGCTCGCTGCGCTGCTGCGTGACCCGGATCCGGTCGTCGCGGACCACGACCACGGCGTCGCACTCCTCGGGCAGGAGCCGCTCGTCCAGGTCGAGGCAGATGCTGAACACTCCGACCGACGGCCCCTCCTTGAGCACCTGCACGAGCGACGGCATCGCTCGCAGGCGTCGGGCGCCGTCCATCACGACGACGATCTCGTCGGCCGGCGGCGTCTTCTTGCCGATGCCGGCTTCCTTCCGGGCATCGATGACCGCCGCGAGCTCGGCGATAGCCCGCGCGGTCGTCGCGGCGTTCGAGGCGATGCTCGTCATCGGCTGGTCGGCGCCGTCGCGGCGGACGTGCGGCAACCAGGACATCCACTCCCACAGCGCGGTCCGGGTGGTGTCGGTGAGCAGCGTGAAGGTGACGTCCTTCGGGCTCTGCAGCGTCGCGAGCTGCGCGACCACCCAGTTCGCCAGCCGTCGGGCGTCGTCGTCCGGGCCGGCGATGCCGATCACACCGCGCTCCGCCAGGCGGATCCGGACCGGCACGTCGGTCGCGTCCCACGCGACGGTCCGCTTGTGCGACAGCTGTTCCGGGTCCTCGATGGTCACCTCGGAGCGCTGCGTCGCCGTGCCGACGCGGACGAGCAGGTGGTCGGGGTCGGTCCGACGCCGCTCCCACAGGCGCGGCAGCGGCGTGACCGCCGTCTCGTAGACGGCAGCCGGGTCGGGGGCGCTCGCGATCCAGCGTGCCCGTTCGGACTGGAGGCTCTCGGTCGCGTCCGCCTCGATGCGCGCCTTGGTGTCCTCGTACTCCACGATCCGCTGGCGGTACGTCTTCTTGCCCTGACGGCGACCCTGGAGGCCCGTGATGATCATCAGGATCGGCGACAGCAGGGCGATGAGCAGGTAGATCCAGCGACCGGTGGTCGACACGAACATCACGGCCATGCCCATCGGCGCCAGCGCCATCAGGATGGGCAGCGCCCGCGCCGGGGGTTCGGTCGGCGGGGCCGGCAGCTGGTAGCGGGTGTGCTCGTCGGGCGGCAGGATGCGCGGCGGGCGGTTGTACTCGAGCGACATGCCGTCGTCGGCCAGGGACAGGTGCGCCCCACGGTCCGGTGCCCGACCGAAGCCGAGCAGGACCCCGCCGATCGCGAGCTGCGCGGTCTCCGGCCAGTCGGTCTCCTCGGTGACGGCAGCACCGTCGAGCACCGCCCCGGCGAAGCCGTTCGCCGGACGGACCTTCGCGCCGTCGGCCGTGACCGACACGAGCAGGGCGACCTCCGGTACGGTCTCGGCCCCGGTGGCCTCGGCCTCGACCTCGGCGGTGGTGCTCACCGGGATGCGCACCGTGGCGTTCGTCGCCGTGCCGATCGTCACCGTGCCGGTGCCCACCCGCACGATGGTGCCGGCGTGCAGGCCCGAGACGATCCGGATCTCGGCGTCGGTCAGTGGACGGAGCGGCTGCGGCGGCACCTGCTCGAGGCTGCGGGCCACGACCACGCCCTCGCGCACACCGGACTCGGCGACCGTCGCCGCCAGGTCGAGCGGCTGCTCGCCGACGAAGTACGCCGGGGTCCGTCCGGAGGCCACGACGTCCGTCGCGATGAGGCGTTCGGCCTCGGCGACGAGCTCGCCGACCGCACGGGTGTCGTCCCCGTCGACGTAGACGTTGGCGGTCTGACCGCTCTCGCGGTCGACCATCGTGAACGTGAAGGTCATGGCATCCCCCGTAGCATTGACTACATGTCGCAGGACGATGGTAGTGTCCCCTGCAACACGCCCCGTTGGGGGGACATGACGAAACTCCGGGGAAAGGGAGTCACACCGTGGCGAACATCAACGTCTCGTACGCAGACCTCGAGGCAGCAGCCTCCGACCTCAAGGCGGGTCAGGCGGACATCGAAGACCGTCTCTCCGCCCTGCAGCGCAAGATCCAGCAGCTCATCTCCGACGGCTACGTCACCGACAAGTCGTCCGTCGCGTTCGGCGAGTCCTACGACGAGTTCAACCGTGGCGTGACCCAGACCGTCCAGGGGCTCGAGGGCCTCTCGACGTTCCTGTCGAAGGCGTCGCAGACCCTGTCCGAGACGGACGAGTCGCTCGCTTCCGGCCTCAAGGGCTGACACCGCTGACGACCCCGTGTCCCGCGATCGCGTGGGGCACGGGGTCGACGCGGTTCCGGTGGCGGTGGCTTCCGGTTCGTGATCGGGGAGGGATTGTTCCGTGGCTTCGAGACTGCTCGTTGACCTGATGGGGCTCGGGGAGCTCCAGACCGACCTGTCGACCGTGCACAGCACGCTCGAACAGGCGCACAAGCGCGTCGATGCGTCCGACGACGAGATCGGCTCGGGCACCGTGCAGGACGCCCTGCACGACTTCGACCACCGTTGGGGTGACAAGCGCGACAAGATCAGCGACTCGACGAAGGCGCTGGCGGACATGCTCAGCGCGTCCGTCGAGACCTACACCGAGACCGACGAGCAGCTCGCACAGGCACTGCAGGTCAACGACGAGAACGGCGGCGGCGGACCCGCTGCCTCGAGGGCGGAGTAGTCATGGGGCGGCCGTCGGGGTGGGATGTCGTCGATCAGGGTGATGACCCGGTCAAGGGGGATCCGTCGACGTTGCGGATGATGTCGCGGGAGTACCAGCGCATCTCCGACGCGGCCGATGACGCCTCGACCCGGCTGAAGTCGGTCAAGGGGTCCGGGTGGCTGACCGACTGGGAGGGTGAAGCCGCCGACGTGTTCGTCGACGCGATCGAGGACACCCCGTCGGACCTGACCAAGCTCGTCGACTCCTACGAACTCGCCGCGACGGCGTTGTCGGGGTGGGCGGACACGGTCGATGACACCCAGTACCGGGCTGATGGTGCGCTCGCGGACGCGAAGGACGCCTCCGGGGACCTCGCCGCGGCGCAGGACCGGCTCTCCGACGCGCAGTCGAACCTGTCGCACTACCAGTCGGCATCGTCCGACCTGTCGAAGGTCGCGGACGAGTACCCGGCCGGGTCCGACGTGCCCGACGGGGTGGACGTGCCGTCACCGGCGCAGTTGCGGGCAGCGTCCGACAACGCCTCCGTCGCACAGGGCTCCGTGTCGTCCGCGCAGGGCGACATCGCGGCGGCGCAGTCGCGGATCGACGCAGCGAAGCGACTCGTCGCCGATGCGAAGGGTGACTGGCAGGACGCGGAGCAGCGGACCGCGACGAAGATCGGTGAAGCGGCCGACGCGGGGCTGGGGAAGCAGTCCACGTGGGACAAGATCTTCGGGTCCGAGACGTGGGAGACCATCGTGTCGGTGGCAAAGGTCGTCGTCGCGGTGGGCGGGATCATCGTCATGATCATCGGCGGGCCACTGGCCTGGATCGTGCTCGGCGCCGCCCTGCTCGTGCTCGCCGACACCCTGTACAAGATGTCGAAGGGCACCGCCGATGGGTGGGACCTCGCCTTCGCGCTGCTCGACTGCATCCCGGGGATGAAGGGGATCACCACCGCGGCGAAGATCGGCGAGGAGTTCGCGAAGGGCGCCTCACTCGCTGCCAAGTTCAGCTCGGCCGGTCGACACGTCGCCTCGGAGAGCCGACAGCTGTTCGCGCCGGGTCTGCACCTCGTCAACAACCTGCGCCACGGTGCAGCCCTCCGCTCGGTCGAGTCGCTCCGCGCCCTCGCCGTGCACGGCGGTTCCGCGGCGGTCGGTGCACTCCGACGTCCGGGCGACGGCTTCATCGCCTCGGTCCGGTCGATGCCGGAGATCGCGAACAAGGCCACGCAGGCGTACTGGGACAACGGCGGGTCCTCCCTCGCCGAACTCGCGCGGCACTGGCAGGGTGGCAAGGGCGGCTTCCAGAGCGGCTACCTCGGTGTCGACCGCTGGGCGAACGGCGACGCCGACTCGCTCGTCGGGCAGACGCTCCAGATCAGCGGTCCTGGCCACGGCAACTTCTACGTCCCCGACGGCACCATGCACGCCGGCGGCAGCGCCTCGAACTACAGCGAGTCCGTGCAGGTGGGCGTGCAGTCCCACGCCGGTCACGACGGCGTCCCGGCAGGAGCTTCGACGCACCCCGACTACCGCAACACCGGCGACAGCTACCTGGTGAACCAACCGCTGCCGCACGCCGAGGGCACCGCGCAGGCGAACACCCAGTTCGGCGGTGGCGGGCAGCACCAGCTCTTCACGGACAAGTCGACGAGCGACCTGGTGAACACCGGCGTGCTCAGCCCGGTCGACCAGGCGGGGAACGTCGTCCCCGACGGGATGAACCAGGTCCTGATGGACCCGGCCACGCGGAGTCCACAGCCGGGGGTCCTCACGACGAACCAGTACGCGAACGCGCTGCACGACCTCGGCTCGCGCGGGCCGGCCGTCGCGGCGGGCATCGTGACGGCGCCGTGGGACATCAGCGAGGCGACGCAGTCCGTCCAGGACCGACTGCGGTGACCCGTAGCGGCGTCACCCGGGCGGGTCACGAGCTCCTGGACCGTTCACCGTCCTGGAACGCCCTGCCCGAGCGCGCCGCGGACGGCCGGTGGACCATCACCGACACCGTCGACCCACTGTGGCCGGAGTACGGCGCGAGCCTGCGACTGCTCAACGCCCTGTCGGACGATGGCCACGAGGTCGAGGACCTCGACGGCACGCTGTTCGAACGCGGGCGACAGGTCGTCGTCCCGCGCGCGGCGCTCGTCCACACGACTTCCGCACCCGCGGTCCTCGAGTCGGTGGCCCTGCCGGACTCGTTCCACGTCGCATCGTTCGCCGTCGACGGCCGGACCGACGCGAACATCGAGGACGGCTGGCGGAACGAGTACGAACCGCGCCGCTTCCGCACGACGTTGAGCCCGGACCGAGCAGCGATCGACCGCCACGAACCCGGGGTGGTGCCGACGACGGTGTCCCGCATCGAGAAGACCGTGGAACCCCTGCCGGCCGATGCCCGCGGAACGTACACCGTGCCGTCGACCGGCCCGTACGAACAGGGTTGGGGCAGACTCGCTCCGATCGTCCGCACGATCGGCGACCTCGGGTACGACGTGCGTCCCGACCTCGGCGCGTACGCGACGCTGTCCGGTGTCGTCCGCCCGACGTGGGGCACCGAGATCCGCGGAGCCGACGACTGGGCCGAACTGCTCGCCCGGTTCGTGTTCCCGCAGGGCGTCCAGTCGGAGGTACTCTCCGACGGGTACGCGATCATCCGCGACATCCCCCATCCCGGCGACCCGCTGCACCCGACGTTCGCGCTCGTGTTCACACCCCCGTCGGCAGCACGACCGAGCCTGTTCGCGAGGATCTTCTCCTGATGAGCACCACCACGAACCTCACCTCCGCACAGCGACGCGCCCTGATGGTGCGCTCGCGGTTCGCGTTCGCAGCTGCCGAGGTCGTCGCGCTCCGTCACGACGAGCAGGGAATCCCACTCGGCGTCGTCAGCCCCGAGGGCATCCCCCTCGCGCTGGCCTTCACCGATCCCGCAGCGGCCGTCGCCCGCATCCCGGCCGGGGTCGCCGCGACGCCGCTGTCACTGCCGATGTCACGTCTGGTCGCCGGCCTGCCCACTGACTGGGGTCTCGTGCTCGACATCGACCAGCCCTACCCGCAGGTCGTGCAGCCAGACGAGAAGCAGACGGTCATCGCCGCGGGTGGTCCGTTCCCCGACGGCGCCGAGGTCACGCTCCGCCCGGCACCGTCCGCGTCCCAGGGGTTCTCCGACGCACTCGCCGAACGAGCTCCGCTCACACCGGGCGTGGTCCGGGTGTGGCTGTTCCGCCACGGTGTCGACATCGTGCCCGAGGACCTCATGGTCGTGGTGGCGACGGCGGACCGTGACGCCGCGTTCGCCTTCTCCGAGATCGTGTTCGAGGTCGCACGCGCGCACGACGTGCCGGTGCCGGTCCTCACCGCCTGGATCGACGAGCTCCCCGTCGAGCACGCCACGTGGGTGCGTCAGCAGCCGCCGCTCGCGCACGTCGAACGGCACTGAGCCCGATGCACCGTGGACACCCGGCGGTCGTGGTCCAGCGGGTCGGCGTCCCGGTAGAACTGCACGTGGTCGTCGACTCGCGTGGCCGACCGGAACGGGAGCAGGCCGACCGCGGTGCCGCGGTGCAGTGGGCCTACAGCGATCCGACCGACCGTCCGACCGACTTCGGTGCTGGGACGCAGTGCATCTCCAGCGACACACTCCGCCAGCGCGAGGCCACGGGCTCGGTACGGTTCGTCATCGACCCGGCGGGCCCGTCCCGCGCCGGTACGGAGTTCCTCCCACCTCCTCGGCCGCCGGTGCTCGCCACGCTCCGGTCCGTGACGCCGACGCCGCTCGGGACGGCCGCCGGCCTCTGGGCCGCGATCACCGCCGACACCGTCTCGCCCGGGCGGTCGCTCATGCTCCGTTCGGGTCGGTGGTCGCTCCCCGTGGTGCTGGCCCGAGACCCCCGGGCGACGGCTGCGGCGATCAGACACGCCCTCGGCGACCGCCCGCACCCGGCGATCTTCGTGGTGGAACGTCCCTCAGGGCTGCCGCGGCCGTGGCGGGCTGGAGCGCAGGCAGCGATCGAGACTGCGTTCTTGTCCTCCTGACAAATACCGTGGTACGGTCGAGCCATGGCAGTCGAACTCAGCACCTGGGACGCCCAGGGCAACCAGACGACAGCGACGTTCTCCACCATGCGGTTCCCCGCCGGTGAAGCCCACGTCAAGGTCGCGAACGACACCGCCGAGCCGGGGAGACTCACCGAGATCGCGACCCTGCGCGGCACGAGCGGCGACGACCTGATCATGCTCGGCATGTGGGCGGACGCCGTGCGGCAGCGCGGATCGAGGTCCGTCGCGCTCGTCCCATACCTGCCCGGAGCCCGGCAAGACCGCGGCTTGCCGTTCGGCGCGAAGGTCTACGCCGACGTCCTCAACGGCTTCCACCTCGACCAGGTCATCGCGTTCGACCCGCACTCGCCGGTCATCGTCGGTCTGGTCGACAACCTGACCGTCGTCACGAGCGAGCAGGTCGTCCGTGACGCCGTGGTCGGCGCACCCGAGCACGACGGCGGCGACCCGTACACCGGCATCATCGCTCCGGACAAGGGCGCGGTCCCCCGTGCAACCGCGGTCGCCGAGGCGTGCGGGCTGCCGCTCTACCGGGCCGAGAAGCACCGCAACCCCGACACCGGCAAGCTCGACGGCTTCACCTGCGAACCCCTGCCCGACACCGGCCGGTTCCTGGTGGTCGACGACATCTGCGACGGCGGCGGCACGTTCATGGGGCTCGCGGGCTCGACGGGCCTGCCCAAGGAACGCCTCGGCCTCTGGGTCTCGCACGGCGTCTTCTCCGGCCGGGCAGCACAGCTCGCCGACCACTTCGGCGAGATCGTCACCACCGACTCGTACCCGGCGCAGAACGCCATCGACGGCCTGCGCACGATCGCACTCACCCCCTACCTGACGGAGCAGATCCGATGACGCAGACCACGAGCACCACGACCACCGCGAACGCCGGAACGACCACGGGGATCGAGCCGCGCATCACCACGGCGAGCCCGATCGCGCCGCTACTGGCCGTCGACGGTTACAAGCACTCGCACCGGCAGGTCTACCCGGCCGGCACCACCCGCATCCTGATCAACTGGACGAACCGGTCGAACGCGCACATGCCCGAGTCGACGCACGCCGTGGTCTTCGGGCTGCAGGCGTTCATCCAGCGTTCGCTCGTCGAGGCCTGGGCACCGTTCTTCGCGGCGGACGAAGACGAGGTCGTCCGGCTCTTCGACGAAGCGCTGCAGAGCTACTTCGGCCCGAACCACATCGGCACCGACCACGTCCGGGCCCTGCACCGCCTCGGCTACCTGCCCCTCGAGATCCGTGCGCTGCCCGAGGGCACCCTCGCACCGATCGGCGTCGCGACCCTGACCGTCGAGAACACGATCGACGAGTTCTACTGGCTGCCCAACTACATCGAGACCGCCCTGTCGGCGTCGATCTGGCACCCGTCGACGGTCGCGACGAAGGCGCTCGAGTACCGCGACCTGATGGAGGACTGGGCCGCCCGCACCGGCGCGGTCCCGGCCGGCATCGACTTCGCCGCGCACGACTTCTCGTTCCGTGGGCAGTCGAGCATCGAGTCGGCCGCAGCGGGTGGCGCGGGCCACCTCCTGTCGTTCCTCGGCACCGACTCGATGCCGTCGCTCGACTTCATCGACCGCTACTACCCGGGCGACAACGGTTGGGTGGCCGCGAGCGTGCCCGCCACCGAGCACAGCGTGATGTGCGTCCGCGGCGCCGACGGCGAGCTGGCGACCTTCGAGCAGATCCTCGACGTGTACCCGACGGGCATCGTCTCGGCGGTCAGCGACGGCTTCGACCTGTTCAAGGTCATCACCGAGACCCTGCCGCAGCTCAAGGACCGCATCACCGGTCGTGACGGCAAGCTCGTCATCCGACCCGACTCGGGCGACCCGGTCGACATCGTCACCGGCACCGTGCACGGTGTCGACCAGGCCGAACTGTTCGCCGCCGACCGCAGCCACGAGCAGAAGGGCGTCGTCGAACTGCTCGACGAGATCTTCGGGCACACCGTGAACGAGCAGGGCTTCAAGGTCCTCGACCAGCACATCGGCGTCATCTACGGCGACAGCATCACGCTCGACCGTGCCCGTCGCATCTACGAGCGCCTGGCCGCCAAGGGGTACTCGAGCGACAACATCGTGCTCGGCATCGGGTCGTACACGTACCAGTACATGACCCGCGACAACCTCGGCAGCGCGGTCAAGGCCACGTGGGCACTCGTCGACGGCGAGCCCGTCGACATCCAGAAGGACCCGAAGACCGGCAGCGGCAAGAAGAGCGCGAAGGGCCGCATCGCCCTGCACCGCGACGAGACCGGCGAGATCCGGCAGACCGACCAGGCCACGGCCGACGACGAGGCGACCAGCCTGCTCCAGCCGGTGTGGGTCGACGGCCGCTTCACGCGCCTCCAGTCCTTCGCCGACGTCCGCCAGACGCTCCGCGACGAGCGTTCGGCTCGTGCCACCCGCCGGGCGGCCACCGCGTGACCGATGCCGCAGCGGCGATCCGCGACCAACCGCTCATCGCGATCGACGTCGTCCCGGTGTCCTTCGTGACGACGGACGGTTTGCGGGTCGCCACCGCGCGTCGGGCGTACGCACCGTACGCCGGACAGGAAGCGCTCCCCGGCGTGCTCCTCGACGGCACCGAGATCCTCGCCGACGGTGCGCGGCGCGCCCTGCGGACCAAGACCGGCGTCGGCCCGGCAGCGGTGCGCCACCTCGCGCAGGTCGGCGCGTTCGACGGACCCGACCGCGATCCACGGAGCTCCGCGATCAGCATCGCGTTCCTCGCGGTCATCGACCCGGCAGCGCACGCCGACGCAACGTGGCACGACGTCGGCGCGCTGCCGCTCGGACTGCCGTTCGACCACGACCGGATCGTCGACTCGGCGCTCGAGCGCGCACGGGTCCTCCTCTGGTCAGACCTGCCGTTCACACGAGCGCTGCTCGACGATCCGTTCACCACGGCGGACGCCGCTCGGCTGCGGATCGCCCTGACGGGGACCACACCGGATCCGGGCAACCTCAACCGGACGCTCCGTACGAACACCGCGCTTGCCCGGGTCGAGCTCCCAGCGAGTGCGGGACCCCGGGGCGGGCGTCCCCCGGCAGCCTGGACGTGGCAGAACTGAGCACGGTTGGGTGGACCCATGTCCTCTTCCTTGTCCGGTGACGACTCCCTGCACCTGCCCGAGTTCGACGCACCCCCGGCGTCGCCGCTCGACCTCGCGCAGCAGTGGCTGGATGCCGCGGACGAACGCGACGTCTCCGAGCCGAAGTCGATGACCCTCGCCACGGCCGGAGCGGACGGCCGGGTGTCCGCCCGCACGGTCGACGTGAAGCGACTCGACGACCGCGGGCTCGTGTTCGGCACCTCGACGCTGAGCCCGAAGGGTCGTCAGCTCGCCGACAACCCGCACGCGGCACTCCAGGTCTACTGGCGCGAGACCATGCAGCAGCTCCGGTTCGAGGGCCGGGCGGTGCAGCTGTCCGACGACGAATCCGACGCGCTGTTCGCCGACCGGTCGCCGAAGTCCCGCGCCGCCACCGCCATCGCGGACCAGTCCGCCGTGCTCGAACCGCGGACGCTGCAGGACTTGATCGACGACGCCAACGTGCTGCTCGACGAGTCCGACGACGCCGTCCCACGGCCGGCCGGGTGGGTCGCGTGGCGGCTCGAGCCCGACGTGGTGGAGTTCTGGCACGGCAGCCGCGACCGGATGCACCGCCGCTTGCAGTACGTGCTCGCCGACGGCGCCTGGTCGGCCACCCGCCTGCAGCCGTAGTCGAGTCCGCTCCCGGTCAGTCCCGCTGCCACCACGACGGCTTCGCGGACTCGACGGTGATCGTCAGCGACCGGGCGTCGTCGGACTTCCTGGCCACCACGAACACCGTCGCCGTGGGGTCGGTGGTCCGCACGCGCCACACCGGCCATGTGTGCGGACCGAGCTTCGGGTCGTACCAGGGCCCCGGTCCGTTGTCGGTCTCGACCAACACACGTCGAACGCTGGCAGGGTCGAGGTCGGGGACGCCAGCAGCCCGCGCCTGCGTGAGGACACGAGCGACACCGGCATCGACGGCCGTCGTCCGCGCAGCCCGGGCCAGCCGGAGCCGGCGTCGCGTGACCAGGTACCCGAGGGCGATGAGCCCCGCGGCAACCAGCACCGTGCCGACCAGGACCACTGCGGTACCGCGGTCTCTCGGCCGGTCCGCGACGACGACCCCCCGACGAGGACCGCCCCGCCGAGCAACAGTCCGGCGCCTCGGATGCACCTGACTAGCCGGAATGCACGGCGCCAGGTCTGATCCGCGTCGAGGACGTCCCCGAGGTCGACCGTGACCTCACCCGTCGCGCCGCCCCCGCCCGTCTGCACCCGTCCAGTCTCCCGCACCCCGCACCGGCGCCGCTCCGGCTGGTGCGAGGTTGACCACTCCGTGCGCGCTTCTTGCGCTGCACGGAGTGGTCAACCTCGCACCGAGTAGGTCCGCCGTCCGCCGCGCAGCCCCTACCGCCCGATCGGGTTCGCCATCGCCCCCGCCCGGATGAGCGACGACGACTGGTCCGCCAGGTCGACCATCGACAGGGTGTTCCGCAGCTGCAGCCGGTTCAGGCAGGAGTGCTCGAACGTCGGCACACGGAGGTCCAACTGCCGTCGGCGGTCCGGGTGCGCGGCGGCGTGCGCGTCGATGCACTCCCCTACGACCTCCCAGAACCGGCCTTCCGGCAGCGCTCCGTCGTCGTCGAGGATCGCCGCGACGAACCGCAGCACCCCGTCGAACACGTCGGTGAACACCGCAAGGGCCGCTTCGTCGTCGGACACCGGGTGCACGATCCGGTCGATGTCGGCGGGCACGGGACGATCGTCGTGGCGCCCGAGCACCGCTGCCTCTTCCCCGATGTCCTTCATGACGGCACGGACAACGGCGCCGTCGTGGACGACGAGCACGAGGTTCTCGCCGTGCGGCATGAACACCAGGTCGTGCACGGTCAGGCAGTGCACGACGGGCAAGAGGTAGGCGTCGAGCCAGCGCCGCACCCACTCGTCGGCAGGCAGCCCCGATGCCTCGATCAGCGCCGAGACGACGGCGTTCCCCGAGGCGTCCCGGTGCAGCAACGCCGCCATCGTCAGCAGTCGCTCGCCGTCCGTCACCCGCGGCAGCGGGCTCTCCCGCCACAGGGCCGCGAGCATCTTGCGCTGCGGCGACGACACGTCGACCCGGTGGTACGCGTCGCCGGTGTAGCCGATGGCGGCGTGCTCACGGAGCACCGAGAACCCGACCGAGGCCAGCGTCGGGTCGGCGCTGACGATCGACTCGACCCAGTCGTTCACCGCCGGAGTGTTCCGCATATACGCGGGCGACATCCCCCGCAGGAACCCCATGTTCTGCACGGCGAGCGCCGTCTTGACGTACGAGCGCGTCGGGTCCGAGCGGTCGAACGCGGTGCGGATCGACTGCTGCGGCTGGTACTCGTCCGGCCCCTCGCCGAGGTCGACGAGGTCCTGCCGCCCCAGGTCGGGTGCGAACGTCACGGCGATCCGGTGCTGCCACTGCCAGGGGTGCACGGGGATCCACACGTAGTCGTCAGGGTCGAGGCCTCGACGTTCCAGCGTGGCGCGGAACCCGGCGATGGTCTGCGGGTCGAGCTCGGCCGCCCAGTGGTCGCGCTCGGTCCGGTCCGCGGCGAGCGCCAGGTGCGTGTGCTCCCGTCGGGCGGCGAGCCACCGGTACCGGAAACGGCCGCCAGCCTCGGGCGCGAAGGCCCGGTACTCATCGAGTCCGAACCCGATCCGCCCGTTCGCGGCGACGAACGCCGGGTGGCCCTCGGTCATCGCTGCCTCGACGTCCTGGAACGAGGCGACGGCAGCCTCGACGGAGTCGCCCGTCCGCCCACGCGCGAGCTGCGCGGCGGACGGCCCGCCCCGCCGATGCTTCGCAGCAGCGCTCGCCAGGGTCGAGGCGATCTCCTCCAGGTACGTCCCGAGCAGTTCGTCGGGGATCCCGAGCACCTCGTGCAGTTCGAGCACGAGGTGCTGCGCACTGAGCGACGCCGGCATCCCAGCGCGAGTGCGCGTCAGCGAGGCTTCGTCGATCGACCAGTGTTCGAGCACGTGCTGCCGTGCCCGGAACCGGTAGGTCGAGTCCCCCGCGTCGAGCCGCCACCCCTCCCCGTCCGGCACGGGTGCGATCAGCCGCTCGTGGGTGAACTCGGCGATGGCCTTCGCCACCAGGTGTCGTTCGGCGGGTTCCAGGTGCTCGGGTCGCAGGTGCGCGGCCGGACCGTCGTCGTCGGGCACGCCGATCCGGTCGGTGTCGAGCACCGACAACAGTGCCCGCTTGCCGTCGACGTCGACCTGGCGCAGCGCGCGGAAGCCCACCTCGGCGTTCTTCGCCTGCACCGCGGTGTTCCGCACGTCCGGCTCGACGACGACCCGCCGCGCGCCGAGGACGTCGCGGCAGTGCTCGACGACGGCGCGCATGACGGCGCTCGTCAGTCCGTGCACGCGGCCGCCGGCGGGCACCGGTGCGACGAGCAGGTGCATGCCGACGTCGCCGGGCTCCGCCGCCCACACGTCGGTGAGCAGGACGGCGGCGGGGTCGTAGGTCTCGACCAGGAAGCACGGCTCACCGTCGCGTCGGCCGAGCCACGCAGCCTGCGCCGGGTCCGCCTGCACGCCGGTCAGGTAGTCCCGGACGCCGTCCACGTCGAGGTCGCCCATCTCCCACCACGACGACGCCGGATGCGCGAGCCACGACTGGACGACGACGGCGTCGCGTTCCGGGACCACGGGTTCGACGGCCAGGAGGCCCGGAGCAGCTCCGGCAGACACCGTCGCCTCGGGCGCACTGGTCAGTCCACTACCCGTCACGTCGGTACCCGTCAGGTGCGCGCTCATGCGGGCACCTCCGTGCGCTCGGTCGCCTGCCGGGCCGGCGCGCGGTGCGCACCGGCGGGAGCGGCGGTGGACTGGTCCGTGGCGGGCAGGCCGAACTCCTGGAAGGCGATCCGGGCCTCCAGGCCGTACACGGGGCGACCCGTGACGGACCGGATGATCGACGCGTTCCGCCACGCGCCCATGCCGAGGTCGGGCGCGGTCAGGCCGTGCGTGTGCTCCTCGGCGTTCTGCACCCAGATGCGTCCGCCGAGGGTGTCGACGTGGTGATCGCGCGCGACGGCCAGGCGACCACGGGAGTCACGGGCGACGAGGTGCTCGACGGGGTCGAGGAACCGCGGCGTGCGCGGCGTGTAGCCGGTCGCCAGGACGAGCCGCTCGACCTCGTGCTCGTACGTCTGGTCGAGCTGCTCGTGGCGGAGCGTCAGCCGGTACGACCCCCGGTCGGCGAGCCACTCGGCGTCGACGACACTGGTCTCGGTGCGCAGGGTCGTCGGGATCGGGCCGCGTGCGCTGATCCGGTACAGCTGGTCGTAGAGCTCGTCGACGAGGTCCGCACTGATGCCCTTGTACAGCCCGCGCTGCTCGCGCCCGAGACGGTCGCGAGCATCCTCGGGCAGGCCGTGGAAGTGGTCCGTGTACTCCGGACTCGTCATCTCGAGCGTGAGCTTCGTGTCCTCCATCGGGAAGAACCGCGGCGACCGGGTGATCCAGTCGAGTCGGTAGCCGTCCTGGCGCAGGTCCTCGAGCAGCTCGCGGTAGACCTCGGCAGCGGACTGCCCGCTGCCGACCACCGCGATCGAGGCGGCACCGCGGAGCGCGTCGCGGTTCGGCAGGAACTCGGCGGAGTGGATGACCGGTCCGGCGATCCCGCGCAGCGGGGCGGGGACCGACGGCTCCGTACCGATGCCGACCACGACGTGGCGTGCGCGGTACGTCTCGGGACCCTGATCGGTCTCGGCGTGCACCGTGAACACGTCCGTCGCCGAGTCGTGCTCCACCGCTGTGACGGACCGGCCCCACCGGAGCGTGTCGAGCCGGTCGGCGGCCCACCGGCAGTAGGCGTCGTACTCGCTGCGCAGAGGGTGGAAGTCCTCGCGGATGTAGAACGGGTACAGGCGGCCGGTCTCCTTGAGCCACGCGAGGAACGAGAACGGCGAGGTCGGGTCGGCCATCGTCACCAGGTCCGCCATGAAGGGCACCTGGATCGTGGCGTCGTCGAGCATCATGCCGTGGTGCCAGGCGAAGCCGTCGGCGGCGTCGAGGAACACCGCGTCGAGGTCGTCGAGCGGGTCGGTGAGGCAGGCGAGGCCGAGGTTGAACGGGCCGATGCCGATGCCGATCAGGTCGTGCACGGTGCGGTCGGTGGTCATCGCGTTGCTCCTTCCGGGGCGGTGGTGGTCGCGCGGACCCGTGCTGCCGTCGCGGCGACGTGCTCGAGCGAGGCGCGCATCTGCGCCGGGGTGGTCTCGGGGTTGAGCAGCGTCAGCTTGTTGCAGGGTCGGCCGTCGATCACGGTCTTCGCGATGAGGACCCGGCCCTCGGCGAGCAGCGCCGCACGGATCGGGGCGACGAGCGCGTCGGATTGCTCGTCGCTCACCCCGGCGGGCTGCCAGCGGAAGAGCACGGTGCTGAGCTGCGTCGGCGCGACGAGCACCAGGTCGGGGTGCTCCTCGACGATCCGGTGGGTGGCGGCGGCGAGGTCGATGACGGCGTCGAACGCGGTGCCGATCGCGTCGGCCCCGGTCGCGCGCAGGGTGGCCCAGAGCTTCAGGGCGTCGAAGCGGCGGGTGGTCTGCAGCGACTTGTCGACCTGGTTCGGCTCGGCGGCGTCCTCGGGGTTGAGGTAGTCGGCGTACCAGGCCGTCCGGCGCAGGTCGGCCGGGTCACGGACGAGCAGCGCGCTCGAGGACACCGGCTGGAAGAAGGACTTGTGCAGATCGGTCGTCACGCTGCGCGCCCGCTCGATGCCGGCGAGCAGGTGCCGACGCGTCGGGGAGACGAGCAGTCCGCAGCCGTACGCGGCGTCGACGTGCAGCCAGACGTCCTCCAGATCACACACGTCGGCGATCGGCTCGATCGGGTCGATGACCCCGCGGTCGGTGGTGCCGGCGGTCGCGACGACCGCGATCGGGGTACGGCCCGCTGCCCGGGTCGCGGCGATCGCCTCCGCGAGGGCTGCCGGCCGCATCCGACCGGCGTGGTCGGTGGCGACGTCGACCACGGCCTCGAGACCGAGGAGTCGTGCCGACTTCGCGATGCTGAAGTGGGTCTCCGCCGTCGTGAACACGGTTCCGGCAACGCCGACCGCTTCGCGCGCCAGCAGCAGCGCCTGCAGGTTGGACTGCGAACCGCCCGAGGTGAACACCCCGTCGCCGGCAGTGAACCCGGCACGACGGGCCAGCCAGTCGACGACGTGGCGTTCGATGTCCGTGCCGATGCGGGACTGGTCCCAGGTGTCGACCGACGGGTTCACCGCGGCGAGGACGGACTCGGCGGCGACCGCGGGCAGTGCGACCGGGCAGTTCAGGTGCGCGAGGTAGCCGGGGTCGTGGAACCACACGGCCTCGCGGACGAACAGGTCGTCGAGTTCGGCGAGCGCCCGTTCCGTCCCGACGGGAGCGGCGTCCAGGTCGACCGCGCGCACCCGGTCGTGGAGCGCTTCCGGGGCGGTCGCGGTCGTCGGGCGGTCGACGGTGGCGAGTCGGTCGGCGAGCTGGTCCACCGTCGACCCGACGGTCGACCGGTAGCGCTCGGCGTTGGCAGTGGTCAGCAGTTCGATGGGTGTCACGTTAGGTAAGGCTAACCTCACCTGTATTTCGGTGTCACCCGAACAGGGGTGGACTCCCAGGTCTCGGGCGTGGCGCGACGTCCTCGTGCCCACGACGAACGCACCCCGCCGGGGAGCCGGCGGGGTGTACGGACGTTCAGCCAGCTCTGGCTAGAGCTTCTCGATCGGCGCGATCTTGATGAGCAGCTTCTTGCGGCCCGCGGAGTCGAACGCGATCTCGGCGATGCGCTTCGCGCCCTGGCCGGTCACCGCCGACACGGTGCCCTCGCCGAAGTCGACGTGCTTGATCCGGTCGCCGGCGACGAGTTCCATGTCGCCGTTGTCGCGGACCTGGCCGGACACCCGGTTCGCCCACTCGGTCTTCGGGCGGGTCTTCGACGCAGCGGCCGCGCGGTCGTACGACCCACCGCCCCAGCCGCCACCGCCGCGGTAACCACCGCCACCGCCGCCGCCGATGCCGCCCTCGCGCTTCGCGTTGAGCGCCCGGGGCTGCGTGCCACCACGGCTGTTCGCCATGCCCGGCGACTGCTTCCACTCGATGAGCCCCTCGGGGATCTCCTGCAGGAAGCGCGACGGCATGGCGACGTTGACGTCACCGAACTGGGCGCGGGTCATCGCCAGCGACAGGAACAGGACCTTCTTCGCGCGGGTGATGCCGACGTAGAACAACCGGCGTTCCTCCGACGGACCACCCGGTTCGTTCGCGGACATCCGGTGCGGCAGCAGGTCTTCCTCGACGCCGGTCAGGAACACAGCCTCGTACTCCAGCCCCTTGGCCGTGTGCAGCGTCATGAGCGACACCGTGCCGGACGAGTCGTCGAGCTCGTCCGCCGCTGCGACCAACGAGACCTCGGTCAGGAAGTCCGTCAGCGTGCCCTCGGGGTTGTTCTTCTGGAACTCGCGCGTCACCGCCACGAGCTCGTCGATGTTGTCGGCCCGGGCGGCGTCCTGCGCGTCGGGCGACTTCCGCAGGTTCTCGAGCAGGTGGGAGCCGTCGAGCAGCTGGGTCAGGGTGTCGACGACCGGCTGCGTCGGGGCCTTCTCGGACACGGAGTCCAGCAGCGCCGCGAACTCAGTGATGGCGTTCCGCACCTTCGGCCCGAAGCCGAGCTCACCCGCGTGCCGCAGGGCATCACGCATCGTGGTCTCGTGCTCGTCGGCGTAGCGCTGCAGGGTCGTCTCGGTGACGGAGCCGATGCCGCGCTTCGGCACGTTGAGCACACGACGGAGCGCCATCGGGTCGGCGGGGTTCGCCACGGTGATCAGGTACGCCATGGCGTCCTTGATCTCGGCGCGCTCGTAGAACTTCGTGCCGCCGAGCACCCGGTACGGGATCGCGGCACGGATGAAGATCTCCTCGAGCGCACGGGTCTGCGAGTTCGTCCGGTAGAACACCGCCATGTCGCGGTAGTCCATGCCGTCCTCGCGCAAGCGCTGGATCTCGTCGGCGACGAACTGGGCCTCGTCGTGGCCGGTGTACCCGGTGAAGCCGACGATCTTCTCGCCCGCGCCGACGTCGGTGAACAGGTTCTTCGCCTGACGGTCGAAGTTGTTCGCGATGACGGCGTTCGCGGCGTCGAGGATGGTCTGCGTCGAGCGGTAGTTCTGCTCGAGCAGGATCACCTTGGAGTTCGGGAAGTCGCGCTCGAATTCGACGATGTTGCGGATGTCGGCCCCGCGGAACGCGTAGATCGACTGGTCCGAGTCGCCCACGACGGTCAGGGACGCTCCGGCGATCGACCCGTCGCGCTCGCGCATGCGGGCGACGTGCTGGCCGGAGTCCTCGAGCTTGTCGACCTGGTCGACCGGCACCGGACGCGTGAGCTCGCGGATCAGGGAGTACTGCGCGTGGTTGGTGTCCTGGTACTCGTCGACCAGGATGAAGCGGAAGCGCCGCTGGTAGAGCGCAGCGACCTCGGGGAACGCCCGGAACAGGAAGACGGTCTGGCCGATGAGGTCGTCGAAGTCGAACGCGTTCGCCCGGCGCAGGTCGTTCGTGTACCGACGGAAGACCTCGGTGAACATGACTTCCTGCGGGTCGTTCACGTTGATGTTGCGCGCGTACGAGTCGATGTCCTGCAGCTCGTTCTTGAGCTTCGAGATCTTCGACGCCGCGGCGCCCACCGTGAGCCCGAGCGTGTCCGCCTCGAGGTCCTTGATGATCCGCTTCAGCAGGGCCTTGGAGTCGGCGGAGTCGTAGATCGTGAACGACTGCGCGAACCCGAAGCGCTCCGCCTCGCGCCGGAGGATGCGCACGCACGCCGAGTGGAACGTCGAGATCCACATGCCGTCGGACTCGCCACCCACCAGGGCCCGGACGCGCTCACGCATCTCGGCCGCGGCCTTGTTCGTGAAGGTGATAGCGAGGATCTGCGACGGCCAGGCTTCACGGTTGGCGAGCAGCAGCGCGATGCGGCGCGTGAGGACGCTCGTCTTGCCGGATCCGGCACCGGCCACGATCAGCAGGGACTCGCCGCGGTACTCGACGGCTTCCCTCTGCTGGGGGTTCAGACCCGCGGTGAACGGGTCTTCGTACGCACGGGCACCGGCGCCCGGCTCGGGCGTCGATTCGAAGGGGTCGAGCACGATCGTCATGTTCGGGACAGTCTAAGCGGGACCCCCGACAGCCGACCGGGCGAGGACCGCCAGGTCGGTGTGGTCCGCGAACACCCCGTCGAGGCCGGTCCGGATCACCGAGGTGTACCAGCGCTCCCAGTCGCCGAAGGCCGCGACGTCCCCACCGCGGCGCAGGGGCCCGGGCAGGAACCGGTTCTCCGGTCGGAGCGTCCACGTGTACACCGCGAGGCCCGCGGCGTGCGCACGGTCGACGATCGCGCTCCGGACCGGCGTCGGGTCCTCGAGCGCGACGCTGTCCGCCCCGGCCATCAGCGTGCCGAGGTCGACGCTGATGCCGTGGAACTCGGTCGCGAACGACGCGAGCGCGTCCTCGGAACGCTCCGCGGCGTAGGTGGGGGCGAGCGATCCGTGGGACGCGACCTCGTCGGCGGCGCTGCCGCGGGCCTCCTGGAGGTACACCAGCCGACCACCCGTGTGCCGCTCGCGCAGGTCGCGGAGCACGCCCTTCTCGAAGCTCTCGACCGTGAGCCGCTCGTCACGGCGCCACCCGGCGTCACCGAGCGCGCGGTCGACGAGTTCGCCCATCGGGAAGCCCGCGCGGTCGAAGAACGCCGCGTGCTTGACCTCGGCGACCAGCCCGACCGGACGAGGCGCGGCGTCGAGGATCGCGAGCAGGTCCTCGAGGCGCAGGATCGGCTCCTCGCCGTCGTGCTCGGCCGACCCGGGCCGCAGCGCGGGAAGACGTTCCCGGGTGCGGAGCGTCTGCAGCTCGGCCCAGGTGAAGTCCTCGGTGAACCAGCCGGTCAGGCTCTGGCCGTCGACGGTCTTCGTCGTGCGCAGGTGCCGGAACTCCGGGTGGTCCGCGACGTCGGTGGTGCCGGACACCTCGTTCTCGTGGCGGAGCACGAGCACGCCGTCCTTCGTGGGCACCAGGTCCGGCTCGATCGCGTCGGCACCGAGCTCGATGGCGAGTTCGTACGCGCTCCGCGAGTGCTCGGGGCGGTAGCCGGACGCACCGCGGTGGGCGATCACGAGGGTCATGGCGCGACCCTACTGGGCCAGGGTGACGGCGGGCCGCCCTGTGTCGCGGGACACACGCGCCCGGCCGGAGCCCGTGCATCTCAGCATCGGCGCTGACCATCGCTGCATGACCGTCCGATCGCTCTCCACCGCCGTCGAGGCCAGGATCGACCGTGCCGCCCGCCGACTGCTCGACGCCGGGCACCAGCCGCACCGGCCCGTCCGGTTGTTCGTCACCGAGTTCCTGGTGTTCGGCGCGAAGCAGGCGTGGGCGTGCGCGTTCGGGGCGCTGCTGCTCGGTTCGATGGCCGGGGCCTCACTGACCGTGCCGGCGGCGTTCCGGAACGACGTGCTGACCGCCGTGGCGGTGCTGCTGCAGCTCGGCATGCTCGTGTTCGGGCTCGAGACCGTGCGGGAACTCCGGGTCGTCCTGCTCTTCCACGTCGTCGGCACCGCCATGGAGGTCTTCAAGACGCGCATGGGCTCGTGGTCGTACGAACCCGGCGGGCTGCTCGTCATCGCCGGGGTCCCGCTGTTCTCCGGGTTCATGTACGGCGCGGTCGGGTCGTACATGGTCCGTGTGCACCGCCTGTTCGACCTGCGGTTCGACCGGTACCCGCGGCAGTGGCTGCTCGCCGTCGTCGCTGCCGGCGTGTACCTGAACTTCTTCGGGCACCACTTCCTGCCCGACGCCCGCTGGGTCCTGCTCGCACTCGTCGTCCTGCTCTTCGCCCGCACGACCATGCACGTCCGGATCCACCGAGCGACGATGCGCATGCCGGTGCTCGTCGCCATGGGACTCGTCGCCGTGTTCATCTGGCTCGCCGAGAACGTCGCGACCTGGGCCGGAGCGTGGAGCTACCCCGCGCAGCTCGCCGTCTGGCACCCGGTGGCCCCGACGAAGATCGTGGCCTGGTTCCTGCTCATGACGATCTCGGTCGCGCTCGTCACCTGGCTCTACCCGGCGGTGCCGTCGGGCTCGGCGCTGCCGTCCGGCTCGGCGCGTTGGACGGCGGACTCTCGACGACTTCGAGGCGCGCGCGCAGCGGGTGCCCATAGGCTGCCGTCGTCAGGGCCTCCGGGCCCGCGTCCGCTCGCCGCGAATCCTCAGCCTTCCGCGACCGAGCGCACCTAGGCTGAGAGGACTCATATCTCCTAGGAAGAGGACACCATGGCCTTCAAGCCCGGTTTCGACCAGTCCCCCGCCTTCAACGCCCAGGGACCCAACACCTGGGGCGGGCGTGGCGCTGGTCAGCAGCAGGCCGGCTGGGGACAGACCCCGCAGCAGGCACAGGGCGGGATGACCCCCGAGCAGCTGCAGTACATGTACGACCGCCCGGCGGCATCGACGGTCGACACCGACCGCATGTCGTACGAGGACACCATCGTCAAGACGCTGCTCGCCTTCGGCGTGCTGCTCGTCGGTGCGGTGGCCGGTTGGAACCTGCCCCCGATCGTGTGGATCGTCGGCGCGATCGTCGGGTTCGTCCTGGCGCTCGTGAACACCTTCAAGAAGAAGCCTTCGCCGGGTCTGATCCTGACGTACGCGTTCTTCGAGGGGCTCTTCGTCGGCGGGATCTCGAACTTCTTCGAGTACAACTTCACGCAGACTGGCGGCATCGTCGCCCAGGCCGTGTTCGGCACCCTCGGGGTGTTCGCGGTCACGCTGCTCCTGTTCCTGTCGGGCAAGGTCCGTGCGACCCCGAAGGCCACCCGCTTCTTCCTCATCGCGATCGTCGGGTACATGGCGTTCTCGCTCGTGAACCTCGTCCTGATGTGGACCGGTGTGACCCAGAGCGCCTTCGGCCTCATGGGTGTGACGTTGTTCGGTATCCCGCTCGGCGTCCTCATCGGCATCTTCGTCGTGGTCATGGCGGCGTACTCGCTGATCCTCGACTTCGACCAGATCAAGACCGGTGTCCAGCGTGGCGCCCCGAAGATCTACGCGTGGACCGCGGCGTTCGGCCTCATCGTGACGCTCGTCTGGCTGTACCTCGAGATCCTGCGCATCCTCGCCATCGTCGCGAGCAGCGCGCGCAACTAGTACCACTGCGTACACGAAGGGCCCCGGCGCTGCCGGGGCCCTTCGTCGTTCCCGGAGCAGGGCGGTGGGCGGGAGCGCCGGCAGTGCCAGTGGTCGCAACACCCCGCCGGTCGCCCGGCGAGTGGTCACGAAGTGTCGCCCGGGCCGGGGCCAACCGACAGTTCGTGACCGCTCGGCACCGGGCCCGCGGGGTGTTGTCGCCACTCGACGACCCCCAGCAGCACCCACTCCCCCGGCAGCGCCGCCCCCGGACGCGCGGAGGCCCGGCACGCAGGGCGTGCCGGGCCTCCGGTCGTTCAGGGGAGCGTCACTCCCACTCGATCGTCCCCGGCGGCTTCGACGTGACGTCGAGCACGACCCGGTTGACGTCGGGCACCTCGTTCGTGATGCGGTTCGAGATCTTCGCGAGCACGTCGTACGGCAGGCGCGTCCAGTCCGCGGTCATGGCGTCCTCGGACGAGACCGGACGGAGCACGATCGGGTGCCCGTACGTGCGGCCGTCACCCTGGACACCCACGGAGCGGACGTCGGCGAGCAGGACGACCGGGCACTGCCAGATCTCCCCGTCGAGGCCCGCTGCGGAGAGTTCCTCGCGCGCGATCTTGTCGGCGGCGCGGAGCAGCTCGAGCCGCTGCTTGTCGACCGAACCCACGATGCGGATGCCGAGCCCCGGTCCGGGGAACGGCTGGCGGCCGACGATGACCTCGGGAAGGCCGAGCTCGCGACCGACGGCACGGACCTCGTCCTTGAAGAGCGCACGGAGCGGCTCGACGAGCTCGAAGGTCATGTCCTCGGGCAGGCCGCCCACGTTGTGGTGCGACTTGATGTTCGCGGTACCCGCTCCGCCGCCGGACTCGACGACGTCGGGGTAGAGGGTGCCCTGCACGAGGAACTTGACCTCGCCGTCGTCGCCGTCCCCACGCGCCTCGAGCACGAGTGCCTCGGCCGCGGCCTCGAACGTGCGGATGAACTCGCGCCCGATGATCTTGCGCTTCTGCTCGGGGTCGCTCACGCCGGCGAGGGCGTCGAGGAACTGCTGCTCGGCGTCGATCGTGATGAGCCGGACACCGGTGGAAGCGACGTAGTCCTCTTCCACCTGCTTGCGCTCGTCGGCGCGGAGGAGCCCGTGGTCGACGAAGACGCAAGTGAGCTGGTCACCGACGGCCTTGTGCACGATGGCTGCGGCGACGGCGGAGTCGACACCGCCGGACAGGCCGGCGATCACGCGGTTCGACCCGACCTGGGCCTGGATCCGGGCGACCTGCTCGTCGATGACGTTGCTCGAGTTCCAGTCGCCGGGCAGACCGGCGGCGCGGTGCAGGAAGTTCTCGAGGACGGCCTGGCCGTGCTCGGAGTGCTTCACCTCGGGGTGCCACTGCACGCCGTAGAGCTTGCGCTCGTCGGACGCGAAGGCCGCGACGGGGGTCGACGCGCTCGACGCGAGGACCTCGAAGCCCTCGGGGGCCTTCGCCACGGAGTCGCCGTGCGACATCCACGTGACCTGGGACCCGGGCTGCCCGCCGAGCAGGACGCTGTCGGTGCCGCTGACGTCGACGGACGTCGCGCCGTACTCACGCAGGCCGGTGTTCGCGACCTCGCCACCGAGGGCGGTCGCCATGGCCTGGAAGCCGTAGCAGATGCCGAGCACGGGGACGCCGAGGTCGAGGATGTCGCCGTCGAGGGACGGTGCACCTTCTTCGTACACGGACGACGGACCACCGGACAGCACGATGGCTGCGGGGTCCTTCGCGCGGATCTCCTCCGCCGTGATGGAGTGCGGGACGATCTCGCTGTAGACGTTCGCTTCGCGGACCCGACGCGCGATGAGCTGCGCGTACTGGGCCCCGAAGTCGACGACGAGGACGGGACGCTGTTCGGTCTCGCTCACCGAGCGGCCTCCTTCTCACGCTGCTGGGCAGCGATCAGCTCGTGGTAGGTGTCCATGGCCTTCTGCTGCATGCGGTGTTCGACCACGAAGGACATGAACGGGATGATGCCACCGAGGGCGATGAGCAGGAAGCGGGAGGGCTTCCAGCGCATGATGCTCCACAGACGGAAGTCCGTGAAGAGGTAGAGGACGTACAGCCAGCCGTGCGCGATGAGGATCGCGATCGACAGGTTGAACGTGCCGGGTGCTTCGCCGGCCGTGCCGTTCGGCACGAAGAACGGGCCGTTGCCGAGCTGCATCTCGAGCTGGAGCGGCGTGTACTTGATGATGACCTCGATCACGAGGGCCAGCAGCAGCACACCGGTGATGTACGCGGAGACGCGGTACCACTTCACCGCACCCGGGATCTTCGGGATGTCGCGGGTTCGGACGGTCAAGGCCATGACGACCAGCCTACCGTCGGTCCGCGAGGGCCCCGTCGACGCTGAGGGCAGCCTCACGCCGCTCCTCTTCCTCGCGCTCCCAGGCGTCCTTCACGAACCGGTACCAGAGGAACACCGCGAAGCCGGCGAAGACGACCCACTCGATCGCGTAGAACAGGTTCAGCCAGTCGAACTGGACCTCGCGCGACGGCGCCCGGTCGGCGATGGTGCCGAGGTCGGCGGCCTGCGCGGTGGCACCATCGGCGACGACGTACCCGAGGTACATCCGGTCGTCGAACGCCTTCCAGGTGTTCACGAAGCGCGCGGGTGCCACGGCGGAGTACTCCGCCTGCTTGTAGGTGTCCTGGTCGGGCGACTCGGCGGGGTAGTACCGGCCCTGCACCGTGAGCGTCTGCCCGTCCGTCAGGCGGTCACCACCGGCGACGGCGGCCGACCGTTGGTCGGACCACCCGATGACGACCGGGAGGCTCGCCCCACCATCCGAGTCCACCAAGTGCCCCACGGTCTGGTACGTCCCACCCCCGGTGCGGCCGGTCAGGATCGTGGTGTCGCCGGCGACGAACGTGCCGGTGACGGTGACCTTCTGGCCGGCGATGGTCTCGCTCGCGGGTTCTTCCGGGGCGGTGACCGCCTCGAGCGCCTTGCGGGTCTCGGTGGTCGCCGGCAGCGGTTTGCCGTTGGCGATGCTCCGCTCCAGCTGCCACTTGCCCAGCCCGGCGAACACCGCCGCGAGCACGAGCGCCAGCAACAGCAGCGCGATCCACCTCGGTCGTCGGGCAACGGCCCACATCTGTATCAGTACTCCGGATCGCGCTGTCGGACCGGACGCTCAGGGCGCTCGGTGGGGATCTCGACGGGCGACGTGACGGGTTCGTCGGTCGCCTCCGGTGACCCATTCTCCTGCTCGTCCCTGCCAGCGGCCTCCACGAGCGCGAACTCCTCCGCGAACTGGCGGTCCCGCTCGGCACGGCGGACCGCGGCGGCGGACGCTGCTTCGGCTTCCTCGGCCTCTGCTGCCTCGGCGGCGGCAGCCGCGGCGACCGCACGGCGGCCACCGAGTCGTCCGCGCAGGCGGGCGAGGCGGGCGGGGCGCACCACGAGGCGGCCGATCCGCTCCGAGTTCACCGCGAGCAGCGGCCCGAGGATCGCCATGACGAGGACGTAGAGGCCCGCGAACGCGGTGATCCGGGCCTCCAGTCCGGCGGCAGCCGAGAGCGTCGCGAGGATCAGCGCGAACTCGCCACGGTTCACCAGGATGACGGCGGTGTTGATCCCCTGTTGGACGTTGAAGCCGTTCATGCGCGCGACGATCTGCCCGGCGACCGCGTTCAGCACGACCGTCATGCCGATCGCACCGAGGACCGGCCAGAGCACCTCGCCGAAGGTCGACAGGTCGAGACCGAGCCCGAAGTTCACGAAGAAGAACGCGGCGAAGACGTCACGCATCGGCAGGGCGAGCTGCTCGATGCGGTCGCGGTACCGGGTGGCGCCGCACAGCAGACCGATGACGAAGGCGCCGATGGCGTCGGTCACGCCGAGCAGGTCGCCGATGCCACCGAACATCACGGCGAGCCCGAAGAACAGCACCGTGAAGAGTTCGTCGTCACGCGTCGCGAAGATCTTCGAGACCCACTTGCCGGCGAACCGGGCGAGCGTGAACATCACGATGAGGAAGCCGAACGCGAGCGCGAGCTTGCCGACGACCGCCCACGCGTTGGTGTCGCCGGACAGCACGACGGAGACGATCGCCAGGTAGACGGCGATGAAGACGTCCTCGATGACCGTGACGCCCAGGATCATCGGGGTCTCGTCGTTCGCGAGTCGTCGCAGCTCGATGAGGAGCTTCGTGACGATCGCGCTCGACGAGGTGGCCGTCATGCCCGCGATGATCAGGGCTTCTCGGGTGCCCCAGCCGAGCGAGAAGCCGAAGGCGAACCCGACGCCCATGTTGATGACGACGTAGGTGCCGCCCGACACCAGGAGCTTGCCGGCGTTGCCGTAGAACTCCTCTTGGTCGAACTCCAACCCGAGGTTGAACAACAGCAGGATGAGCCCGAACGTCGCGATGAGCTCGATCGTGTGCGACTCGACGTTCAGGCCGATCCACGGCGTGTGCGGGCTCGCGATGAGCCCGACGATCATGTAGATCGGGATCGCCGGCAGACCGATGGTCTTGCCGAGCCGCCCGAGCACGTAGGCGATGACGAACAGCACACCGATGGTGAGCAGTTCACCGCCCAGGTGCATGCGCTAGCTCTTCCGCGGGGCCTCGGCCGATGCGGCCGCAAGCTCTCCGCTGCGGTAGAAGGAGAAGGCCTTGGCGACCTTCTCGGGGGAACCGGCGACGACGATGGTGTCACCGGGGAAGACGACGAAGTCCGGCGAGGGTGCCGGGTTGGCGCTGTCGCCACGGACCACGGCCACGACGGTCAGACCGATGAAGCCGGAGTCGTGCAGGTCGCCGAGCGGCTTGCCGGCGATCGCGTCGTCGTAGTCGACCGAGAACCAGTCGATGGACAGCCCGGGGATCTCGTCGAGCTTGTCGAGGCCCTCGGTGATCCGGGTGCCGCCCAGGAGTTCGGCGAGGGTGTGCGCCTCGTCCTCGCTGAGGCGCAGCGAGACCTTCTCGGACTTGTCCGCGCCGTCGGAGACGTCGGCGAACGAGATGAGGTCGGAGTGACCCGACCGGTGCGTGATGACACCGCACTTGCCACCGTCGTCGGTGTAGAAGCTGTGCAGCACGCCGACTCCGGGGAGTTTGACGCGATGGACGTCGACCATGATGGCTCCCTTTTCGAGTACGCCCATGCTAACCACCGCACGGCCCCGCGCATTCCGGTCGCTACTGTTCTGTGGATGGGGAACACGCGGATCGTCGTCGGGCTCGTCGGGACGCTGGTCGTCGCACTCTACGCAGGACTGCTGGCGGTGAACGCGCTCGTGCTCGACCCGCTCAGTGCGGTGCCGGGGCAGTCGCTCGGTGCGATCTACGGCCACCTCGACGCGCAGGGCTTCCAGGTGCGGACCGACGTCGTGGCCGTGCTCGTCATCGCAGCGGTCGGCATCGCGTTGGCGGTCACGGTCCTGATCGTGACGCTGGTCCGGCGGACGACGGCGCACGTCGCCGCCGCCTGGCTACTGTCGATCGTGGCCGCCGGCGCCGTCCAGGTGTTCGGTTCCGGTTTCCAGCTCGGGATGGACGTGGCCGACGGCTACGGCATCGGCGGCGAGGACCACACCATCTGGGCGGGTGTCCTCTACGTCACCAGCCTCGTCGCGCTGCTCGCGATCCCGGTCGTGCTCGTCGTCGGCGAGCGACGCCGTGGCCGCGCCGTGTCGGAGACGCTGGCCGCCTGACGGACGCACCACGGGCCTCCCGTCCGGAGGCCCGTGGCCGCGTCCGCAACGCGGGTCGCTACTCCGGCTCGCTCGTCTTCTCCCCCACCACCTGCTCGTCGGACGCCTTCGCGCCCTCCGCGCCGCTGCTGCGGCCACCGCCCACGACGACGTCGTCCTCGTCGAAGCCGAACGCGATGTCCGGTGCCTCGAGCCGCACACGGTCCGCGCTCCCGTCGTCGGGCTGCAGCTGCGACTCGCGTTCCGCGGCCACACGCTTCAGGTAGTTCGACACCTCGTGCTCGGTGGTCTCCTGGTCCCAGCCGAGCACGTCGGCCATGAGCTTCGCGGCGACCGGGGCCGCCGACTCACCACGGTCCCAGGCCTCGATCGAGATGCGGGTGCGGCGGGCGAGGACGTCCTCCAGGTGCAGGGCCCCCTCGTGCGAGGCGGCGTACACGACCTCGGCACCGATGTAGTCGTCGGCTCCCGGCAGCGGCTCGGCCAGGGTCGGGTCCTGCTCGACGAGCTGCAGCACCTCGGTGGCCAGGGTGCCGTAGCGGTTCAGCAGGTGCTCGATGCGGACCTTGTGCACGTTGAAGCTGCGGGCGGTCCGTGCGCGACGGTTCCACGCGGCCGGGTAGCCCTCGGCCCCGAGCAGTGGGATGTCCTCGGTCGTCGACGCCGGGATCTTGCCGTCCATCGCGGCGACGGCCTCGTCGATGGCGTCCTTGCCCATCACCCGGTAGGTGGTCCACTTGCCGCCGGCGACCACGACGAGCCCGGGCACCGTGTGCGCCACCACGTGCTCGCGGCTGAGCTTCGAGGTCTGGTCGGACTCCCCGGCCAGCAGGGGCCGGAGTCCGGCGTAGACGCCCTCGACGTCCTCGCGGGTGAGCGGGACGCGGAGCACCTTGTTGACGTGCTCGAGGATGTAGTCGATGTCCGCTGCGGTCGCCGCCGGGTGCGCCTTGTCGAGGTACCAGTCGGTGTCGGTCGTGCCGACCAGCCAGTGCCGGCCCCACGGGATCACGAACAGCACGCTCTTCTCGGTGCGCAGGATCATGCCCATGTTCGACTGGAACCGGTCGCGCGGGATGACCAGGTGCACGCCCTTCGACGCCCGCACCTTGAACTGCCCGCGGGTGCCGATCATCGCCTGGGTGTCGTCCGTCCAGACGCCCGTGGCGTTCACGACCTGCTTCGCGCGGATCTCGAACCGCTCGCCGGTCTGGATGTCGTGGGCCTGCGCGCCGACCACGCGCTCCCCCACCTTGATGAAGCCCTCGATCCGGATGCGGCTCGCCGCATGGGCGCCGTACGAGGCCGCGGTGCGGACGAGCGAGGCCACGTAGCGGGCGTCGTCGACCTGGGCGTCGTAGTAGGTCATGCCGCCGACGAAGGCGTCCTTCTTGAGCGACGGCATCGAGCGGAGCACCTGCGTACGGCTGAGGTGCCGGTGGTGCGGGACCCCGGGCGGACGACCGCCGGACCAGCTGAAGGCGTCGTACATCGCCATGCCGATGCCGATGTAGAACCGCTCCCACACACGGTGGTTGAGCGGGTACAGGAAGCGCACCGGCTTCACCAGGTGCGGGGCGATCCGCTGCAGCAGCAGGCCGCGTTCGATGAGGGCCTCGCGCACGAGCCCGAAGTTCAACTGCTCCAGGTAGCGGATGCCACCGTGCACGAGCTTCGACGAACGGCTCGACGTGCCGGAACCCCAGTCACGGGCCTCGACGATGCCGACGGTCAGGCCGCGGGTGACGGCGTCGAGCGCACTGCCCGCACCGACGATGCCGCCGCCCACGACCAAGACGTCGAGTTCCTTCGTCTTGAGGGTCTCGATCGCCGCCGCGCGTTCGTCGGGGCCGAGCTTGGCCGCGGGGTCGAACCCCGCCCCCGGCACGACGTCGCCAGGACGTCCGGCCGAACTGGTCTGCTTCGTGGTGCTGGACTTCGCCATCGTCGCCTCCGGGTCACGGTCGGCGCCGAAGCGTCACCCGCGTCGGTGCGCGGGTGCCACCAGGATCACTGGTGGTACGGCGCCACGACCACTTCTACTCGCTGGAACTCCTTGACGTCGGAGTATCCGGTCGTCGCCATCGAGCGGCGCAGCGCACCGACGAGGTTGGCGCGGCCGTCGAACGTCGGGGTCGGGCCGTTCAGCACGTTCTCGAGCGGGGCGATCGTGCCCACCTCGACCCGGCGGCCACGGGGCAGCTCGGGGTGGTGCGCCTCGGCACCCCAGTGGAAGCCGCCGCCCGGTGCCTCGGTGGCACGGGCGAGTGCGGTGCCGAGCATGACGGCGTCTGCACCGACCGCGATCGCCTTGACGATGTCCCCGGCGGTGTCGAGACCGCCGTCGGCGATGACGTGCACGTAGCGGCCACCCGACTCGTCGAGGTAGTCACGACGCGCACCCGCGACGTCGGCGACCGCGGTGGCCATCGGCGCGTGGATGCCCAGCGCGGCACGCGTGGTGGACGCAGCACCGCCGCCGAAGCCGACGAGGACGCCGGCAGCACCGGTGCGCATGAGGTGCAGCGCCGACGTGTACGTCGAGGCACCGCCCACGATCACGGGGACGTCGAGCTCGTAGATGAACTTCTTGAGGTTGAGGGGCTCTTCGTTCTGCGACACGTGCTCGGCCGAGACCGTCGTGCCGCGGATGACGAACAGGTCGACACCGGCGTCGACGACCGTCTTCGAGAACTCCTGCGTGCGCTGCGGGCTGAGCGAGCCGGCGACCGGCACCCCGGCGGCACGGATCTCGGCCAGGCGCGCGGTGATCAGCTCCGGCTTGATCGGCTCGGAGTAGATCTCCTGCATGCGCTTCGTGACGTTGCCGTCGGTGAGCGACTTGATCTCGTCGTAGTAGGGCGTCGGGTCCTCGTAGCGGGTCCACAGCCCCTCGAGGTCGAGGACGCCCAGGATGCCGAGCTTGCCCATCTGGATCACCGTGGCCGGCGACGACACGGAGTCCATCGGCGCGGAGAGGATCGGCGACGCGAAGGTGAACGCGTCGATCGACCACTGCACGCTGACGTCGCGCGGGTCACGCGTGCGCCTGGAGGGGACCACCGCGATGTCGTCGAACGCGTACGCCCGACGTCCGCGCTTGCCTGCACCGATCTCGACTTCGCTCACCCGGCAAGCCTACCGGGCAGGTCCGGGGGCGTGCACGGACCGGACGGTGCGGACCGGACGGCGGGGCGCGGTCAGCGGGGGCGGCGCGGGGTCCGGCGTCGCTTGCGGAGCACCCGCAGCACGAAGCCGAGCAGGAGCGCGAGCACCACGAGCACGACCAGGAGCGCAGCCGCCACCTTCACGAGCAGCGCCGCACCGACGAACAGCGCGATGAAGACCACCCACACCAGGGCGTCCATCGCACCCGCTGACAGTCTCTGCACCTGCGGAACGATACCGACCCGGCGGACGCGGGGCGGGCCTCCCGTCAGAACCGGAGCCGGCCACGCACCGGGGTGGGCCAACAGACAACCGCATGCAGGAGCGGGGCCGTGCGGCGCGAAGCGACCACGCACGGCCCCACCCGTCGCGGATACCACCCCCACAGCGGTACCCGCAGTCGACACAGTGCGCTAGCGCCCCGCGTCGACGTCCTTGGCGAGCGTCCCGAGGTACAGCTCGATGACCTTCGGGTCGTCCGCGAGTTCCTTCCCCGTGCCCGAGTACGCGTTCCTCCCCTGGTCGAGCACGTACCCACGATCGCAGATCTGCAGACAGCGTCGCGCGTTCTGCTCCACCATGACGATCGACACACCGGCCTTGTTGATCCGGCGGGTCCGCAGGAACGTCTCGTCCTGCCGCACCGGGGACAGCCCGGCACTCGGCTCGTCGAGCAGCAGCACCTTCGGGTCCATCATCAGCGCACGTGCCATGGCGACCGACTGCCGCTCACCGCCGGACAGGGACCCCGCCCGCTGGCCGCGGCGCTGCGCGAGCACCGGGAACAGGTCGTAGATGACCTCGAGGCGCTCGGCGAACTTGCGGGGCCGCAGGTACAGCCCCATCTGCAGGTTCTCCTCGATGGACAGCGACGGGAACACGTTGTTCGTCTGCGGGACGAAGCCGACGCCGGCCTGCACGAGCTTGTTCGCCTTGAGGTTCGTGATGTCCTCACCCTGCAGCGTGACCGACCCCTCACGGATCGACACGAGACCGAACAGTGCCTTGAGCAGCGTGGACTTGCCCGCACCGTTCGGCCCGATGATCCCGATGAGCTCGCCGGGGTAGCAGTCCAGGTCGCAGCCGTTCAGGATGTTCACCCCCGGCAGGTAGCCGGCGACGAGGTTCTTCGCGCTCAGCACCGGCTCGCGTTCCAGCGTGGCGGTGCTCGCCTTCGGCGCTTCCGGACTGGAGGCGCTGCTCGCGTTCGTGGGGTCGACTGCGTCCGTCATCGGGTCTTCTCCTCTGCTGCTGCGTCCGCCGCGTCTTCTTCCGCGACTTCCTCCGCCAGTTCCTCGAAGGTCTCCTCGGTGAGGAGCGAGTCGTCACCCAGGTCGGTGTCGTGGTGCGCGCCCAGGTACGCGTCGATCACCGCCTGGTCGTCCATCACGGTGTCCGCCGGGCCCTCGGCGACGACCTTGCCCTCGGCCATCACGACCACCCAGTCCGAGATGTGCCGGACCATGTGCATGTCGTGCTCGACGAACAGCACGGTCATGCCGTCGTCGCGCAGGGACTGGATGTGCCCGAGCAGCGACTGCGTCAGCGCGGGGTTCACGCCCGCCATCGGCTCGTCGAGCATGATCATCGTCGGGTCGGACATCAGTGCCCTGGCCATCTCGAGGAGCTTCCGCTGGCCGCCGGACAGCGACCCGGCGTAGTCGTCCGCCTTGTCGTCTAGCTTGAAGCGGGCGAGGAGGTCCTCGGCCTTCGCGGTGATCTCCCGCTCGCGCTTCGCCCACACCGGCTTGATCAGCGCGGCGAAGAAGTTCTCGCCGGGCTGGTCGCGGGCGCCGAGCAGCATGTTCTGCATCACGGTGAGCCGCGACAACGCCTTCGTCAGCTGGAAGGTGCGGACCATGCCGCGGTTGGCGATGTGGGTCGCGCTGGTCTTCTGCAGCGTGGCGCCGTCGAACTGCGTCCTGGCGCCGGGGCTGGGCTTGTCGAAGCCGGTCAGCAGGTTGAAGAAGGTCGTCTTGCCGGCGCCGTTCGGGCCGATCAGGGCCGTGATGGAGCCGCGCTGGACCTCGAGGTGCTCGACGTCCACGGCGGTCATGCCGCCGAAGTGCCGGGTGACGCCGTCGACCGTGAGGATCGGGTCGGCCTTCGTGTAGCCGTAGGTCTCAGACACTGAACGTCAGCTCCTTCTTGTTGCCGAGCAGGCCCTGTGGTCGGAACACGATCAGGAGCATGAGCGCGACGCCGACGAGCACGTACGAGAACTGCTCGGCCTGCTGGGCGTTCATGATCGAGTCGGGGATGAAGTCGCCGGCCAGGGTGCGGATGAAGAGCCGGACGACGAAGAACAGCACTGCGCCGAGCACCGGACCGAACACCGTCGCGGCACCGCCGAGGATGAGCGCCGTCCAGATGAAGAACGTCATCGAGCGGCCCATGGCGTCCGGCTGCACCGAACTCGGCAGGACGTAGATGATCCCCGCCAGCGCTCCGAGCGCACCACCGAAGACGAGCGCCTGCATCTTGTACGAGTAGACGTTCTTGCCGAGGGAGCGGACGGCGTCCTCGTCCTCGCGGATCGCCTTCAGGACACGGCCCCAGGGGCTGCGCATGAGCAGGAAGAGCACGAAGGTGAACAGCGCGACGAGGGCCCAGGCGGCAATGCGGATCCACCAGCCGTTGACGCCGTTGTTCGCGTAGGTGAACCAGAGGATGGTCGTGGTGCCGTCCGGCAGCGGGCTCAGGGCGGTGAACGGGTCGCGGTAGCTCGACCCGGTGATGCCGTTGGAGCCACCCGTCGTCGTGGTCAGCAGGCTGGAGCGGCCGACCATGCGGATGATCTCGGCGCCGGAGATCGTCACGATCGCCAGGTAGTCGCCGCGCAGTCGCAACGTCGGGACGCCGAGGATGATCGCGAACACGATGGCGACGAGCAGGGCGATGAGCACGGCCATCACGAACGGCAGCCCGTTCGTGATCGAGATCGCGAAGCCGTAGGCGCCGAGCAGCAGGAACGCCGCCTGGCCCATGTTCACGAGCCCGGTCAGGCCGAAGTGCACGTTCAGTCCGATGGCCGCCAGGGCGAACGCCGCCGTGGTCGGGGCGAGGGCCTCCTGGGTGAGCGAGGACAGCAGGTTGAGGATGTAGTCCATGCGCGTGCTCCCTTAGCCGACCCGCTCGGCGCGGCCGAAGATGCCCTGCGGCCGGAACAGCAGGATGAGGATGAGGATGACGAGGGCGGTGGCGTACTTGAAGTCACCGGGGAGCACGAGGTTCGTGAGCTCGACGACGACGCCGATGATCATCGATCCGACCAGCGCGCCGTAGGCCGTCCCGAGACCACCGAGGGTCACCGAGGCGAACATGAGCAGGAGCAGCTGCAGGCCGGTCTGCCAGTTCACGCCGTTCAGCACCAGGCCGAGCATCACGCCGGACAGGCCGGCGAGACCGGCGGCGAGCGTCCACACGAACCGGATGACCCGGTCGACGTCGATGCCGGACGCCGCGGCGAGCGCCGGGTTGTCCGACACCGCGCGGGTGGCCCGGCCGAAGCGGGTCTTCGCCAGGAACAGGCCGGTCGCGATCAGGACGACCAGCGCGATGCCCATCGCCACGTAGGACTGCACCGTGAGCGTGACCCCGGCGAACCGGACGGTCTCGGGGTTGCCCTGCTGGATCCGGACGGTCGCGGCGCCGAAGAAGTACTGGAACGCGTACTGGGCGGCGATCGACAGACCGATCGTCACGATCATGAGCTGCGTGAGGCTGATCCGCTTGCGCCGCAGTGGCCGCCAGATCCCGGCGTCCTGCAGGTACCCGGTCGCCGCGCACAGCAGCGTGACGACGATGCCGGTCACCCAGATGTTCCAGCCGAGCTGGTTCGCGAACACGTAGGCCAGCAGCCCGCCGAGGGTGACCTGCTCGCCGTGCGAGAAGCTCGACAGCCCCGTCGTGCCGTAGATGAGCGAGAGGCCGATCGACGCCAGCGCGATGAGCAGGCCGAGGCGGATCCCCGAGGCGAACTGCTGCCAGGCCCGCTGCGGGCTGACGCTCGACGAGTCCGTCGTGGTGGTGGCGCCCTTCTGGTCGGACAGCTGGAAGATCTGCCCGACGTTGGCGTTCAGGGTCGCCTGGACCTTGCGCTCCGCGTCCGCCGCGTTCGTCAGGTACTGGCCCTTCGGCAGGGTGTCCTGGTCGACGCTCACGGTGTACTCGCCGGCCTCGTCGACGCTGACCGACCAGCGGCCGTCGGCGTTCGTGGTGGCGGTCTCGGCGAAGCCGCCGGGCCCGGCGACGTCGACGTCGACGTCGTCGGCCGGTTCCCGCTCGGAGTCGGTGATCGTGCCCTGGATGCACCCGTTCGTCGGGCTGACGGTGCAGGCCTGGCTGGTCGCCGGTGCCGACGTGGCACTGAAGGCCGGCAGGGTGACCGCCCAGTCGATCAGGAAGGTCGCCAGGAACGCGGCGACGAGCACGGCCGCCAGGACCGGTCGTCGCCGGGCCTGGCGGAGGCGGAACAGGCGCGGCTGCGCCCGTCCCGGAGGAGTGATGGATCCCACGGAAGAGCCTCTCGTTCGGATGTCGAGTGACGCTATGGGGATTGTGTGACACCCGTGTTTCCAACTCGTTCCCGCTGTGAGTCGTCGCGCAACCGTGACCTGTGTGGAGGAGAGCCGCGATCCGTTCTCCCAGGCGGAACGCGGAATAGCGGGACGGCCCACGCGCGTTACCATGTGCTATCCGGAACCCGCCGTTGCGTTCTCGGTGTCTCGACCACTTCACTCGCCCACGAAGGGGACCCATGGACCAGCCGGATCCGTTCGGATTCATCGGACTCACGTACGACGACGTCATGCTCCTGCCGGGGCACACCGACGTCATCCCGAGCGAGGCGTCCACCGCGTCCCGGCTCACCAGGCGGATCTCCGTCAACGTCCCGCTGCTCTCCGCAGCGATGGACACCGTCACCGAAGCCCGCATGGCCATCGCCATGGCGCGGCAGGGTGGCATCGGGATCCTCCACCGCAACCTCTCCATCGAGGACCAGGCGGCCTACGTCGACAAGGTCAAGCGCTCCGAGTCGGGCATGATCACCAACCCGGTGACCACCACCCCGGACGCCACCGTGGCCGAGGTCGACGCGATCTGCGGACAGTTCCGGGTCTCCGGCCTGCCCGTGGTCGAAGCGGACGGCACCCTCGTCGGCATCATCACCAACCGCGACATGCGGTTCGTGGCGACGTTCGAGCAGTCGACCACCTTCGTGCGCGACGTCATGACCAAGGCGCCGCTGATCACCGCGATGGAGGGCATCGACCCCGAAGAAGCCATCGCGATCTTCGCGCAGCACAAGATCGAGAAGCTCCCGCTGGTGGACGCCGAGGGCAAGCTCCGCGGCCTCATCACCGTCAAGGACTTCGACAAGAGCGAGCAGTACCCGGACGCCACCAAGGACGACGAGGGCCGACTGCGCGTCGGTGCCGCGATCGGCTTCTTCGGCGACGCCTGGCAGCGTGCCGAGGCCCTGCGTGACGCGGGCGTCGACGTGCTCGTCGTCGACACCGCCAACGGCGAGAGCGAAGGCGTGCTCGACATGGTGCGCCGTCTCAAGGCCGACCCGTCCTTCGCGGACATCGACGTCATCGGCGGCAACGTGGCGACCCGTGCCGGTGCGCAGGCGCTCATCGACGCCGGTGTCGACGCCGTCAAGGTGGGCGTCGGACCCGGCTCGATCTGCACCACCCGCGTCGTCGCCGGCGTCGGCGTCCCGCAGGTCACCGCCGTGTACGAGGCGTCCCTGGCTGCGCGCGAGGCCGGCGTGCCGATCATCGCCGACGGTGGCCTGCAGTACTCGGGCGACATCGCCAAGGCCCTGGTGGCCGGTGCCGACACCGTCATGCTCGGTTCGCTGCTGGCCGGCACGGACGAGTCCCCCGGCGACCTGGTCTTCGTGGGCGGCAAGCAGTTCAAGGCGTACCGCGGGATGGGCTCCCTGGGCGCACTGCAGACCCGCGGCAAGAAGACCTCGTACTCGAAGGACCGCTACTTCCAGGCGGACGTCCCCAACGACGACAAGCTGATCCCCGAGGGCATCGAGGGCCAGGTGCCCTACCGCGGCTCGGTCGGCAACGTCGTGTACCAGCTCACCGGTGGACTCCGGCAGTCGATGTTCTACGTCGGCGGCCGCACGATCCCGGAGCTCAAGGCCCGCGGCAAGTTCGTCCGCATCACGGCTGCCGGGCTCAAGGAGTCGCACCCGCACGACGTCCAGATGGTCGTCGAGGCACCGAACTACCGCAGCTGAGCCGACTGCACCCCGAACGCCCCGCTCCCCACCGGAGCGGGGCGTTCGTCGTCTGCCGGCAGTAGTGTCACGGCATGGTCAGCGCCGTCTCCCACACCACGATCGACTGCCGTGACGCCTTCGCCCTGTCGGAGTGGTGGAAGCAGGTCCTCGGCTACGTCGACATCGCCGACGACCCGAACGGCCTCGGGCACGAGGAGTGCATGATCACCGCTCCCGACGGCTCGCACCAGGTGCTGTTCATCCAGGTGCCCGAGGCGAAGTCCGTGAAGAACCGGATCCACTTCGACCTGCGTCCCACCGACCGCACGCGCGATGCCGAGGTGGAGCGGCTGCGGGGCATCGGTGCGACCGAACTCGCGGACCTCCGACACGACGACGGTGGGTGGGTGGTGTTCGCCGATCCGGAGGGCAACGAGTTCTGCGTGCTGCGTTCCGTGGCTGAACTCGACGGCTGACGCGCGGGCTGCCCGGATCGCCGATCCCTGATCCTCCGCACAGAAACGATCACGGCTCGGTAACGAAACACTTTCCGTACCGCCCCGTCACACGGGCGAAACACCGGGACCCTACGTTTCTCGACATCCAGTGGAGGCGCCGCGTTCGACCCGAAGCGGCACGGCCTCCGCGCAGAGAAAGGGCTCCACGGATGATCAGAACCACCCGTGCCACCACGGCACTGGCGTTGGCAGGCGCAGTAGCCGTCCTGCTCGCCGCGTGTTCCACCACCAGCAGCGGCGACTCCCCGTCCAGCTCGGCGTCGAGCGGTGCGAAGAAGGACCCCGCCGCCAGTTGCAAGGCCCCCGACACCCCCAGCACCGATGCGCTGAAGATCGGCACGATCCTGCCGCTCACCGGTTCGCTGGCGTACCTGAACCCGCCGGCCGAGTCCGGTGTCGGCCTCGCGGTGAAGGACATCAACGCCGCGGGCGGCGTCCTCGACAAGGACGTCACCATCGACCCGGCGACGGACTCGGGCGACAGCAACGACATGACCGTGTCGAGCTCGGCGGCGACGAAGCTCGTGAACGCGAAGGTCCCGGTCGCGATCGGCGCCGAGTCCTCGTCGGTCACGCTCAACGTCATCGACCAGCTCACCAGCAACTGCATCGTCGAGATCTCGCCCGCGAACACCGCGAGCGACCTGTCCGGCTACTCGTCGTACTACTACCGGACCGCTCCGCCGGACTCGGTGCAGGGTTCGGCGCTCGGTCAGCTCGTGACCGGTGACGGCAACGCCAAGGTCGCGTTCCTCGTCTTCAACGACACCTACGGCACGGGCCTCCGCAACTCGGTGCAGTCCGCGGTCGAGGCCTCCGGTGGCCAGGTCGTCTACGGCGGCAAGGGCGAGGGCCAGGAGTTCCCGCCCGGTCAGACCACGTTCTCGTCCGAGGTGACGGCTGCACTCGCAGCCAAGCCGGACGCGATCGTCGTCCTGGCCTTCGACGAGACGAAGTCGATCATCCCGGAGCTCGTCTCGCAGGGGAACACGGCGAAGATCTACATGTCCGACGGCAACACGGCCGACTACTCGAAGGACTTCGACAAGGGCACCCTGACCGGCGCCCAGGGCACCATCCCCGGTGCCTCGCCGAAGGACGACTTCAAGAAGCAGCTGTCCGCCTTCTACAAGGACTCGTCGAACAAGACGCTCGCCGACTACTCGTACGCGGCGGAGTCCTACGACGCCACCGTCCTCGCCGCGCTCGCTGCGGTGAAGGGCAAGGGCACCGACTCGGGCACGATCCAGGCCAACATGGCCGCGGTCTCCGGAGCGGACGGCGGCACCGAGTGCGCCACGTTCAAGGAATGCGTCGCGCTCCTCGACGACGGCAAGGACATCCACTACACCGGCCCGTCCGGCATCGGTCCGTTCGACGACAACAACGACCCGTCGAGCGCCTACATCGGCATCTACAAGTTCGACGGCGACAACAAGCCCGTCTACCAGAGCGCCATCCAGGGCGCGGTCAAGAAGTAACCAGCACTACCGGTCCCACTCTGGGCCCGAGTCTCGGCTTCACGGAGCCGAGACTCGGGCCCAGCGACGTTTCTCGGCGTCGCGCACGCGAGAACTGTCGCGCACGCCGAGACTCGGGCCAGGCACGGCGCGGCACCGACGGGCGGACGGGGGGCCCGGGGTGCGTCCGTCAGGCGGGCTCGGCCGGAGCAGGTGCGAGCGCTCGGCGACGGGACGCCCGCGCGGCGACGAACGAGTCCGCCGTCAGCACCACGAGCGCCAACCACACGATGCCGAAGCCGAACCAGCGCGCGGGCGGCATCGCCTCGTGCTGCACCACGACACCGACGAGCAACTGCATCACGGGCGCGAGGTACTGCGTCAGCCCGAGGGTCGACAGGCTCACCCGCCGCGCCGACGAGGCGAACAGCAGGAGCGGGACCGCCGTCGCCGGACCGGTGAGCACCGTCACGAGGACGTGCACCCAGCCCTCGCTCGTGAACGTCACGCCGCCGCCGAGCCCCGTCGCGCCGAGCACGACCAGCGCCACGACCGCGATCGGCAGCAGCCACACGGTCTCGATCGTCAGACCGCTCAGCGCGTCGACGGTGCCACCGACGCGCTTCTTCACCAGGCCGTACAGGCCGAACGAGCACGCCAGCACGAGCGAGATCCACGGCACCTGGCCGTAGCCGACGGCGATCACGACGACCGCCACGACGCTGATGCCGACCGCGGCCCACTGCGCCGGCCGCAGGCGTTCGCGGAGCACGACGACGCCGAGCGCGATCGTGACGAGGGGGTTGATGAAGTACCCGAGCGCGGCCTCGACGGTGTGGCCCGTCGTCGTCGCCAGGACGTACACGGTCCAGTTCACCAGGATGAGGACCGCGGCGAGCCCCATCACCGCCATCACCCGGCGCTGCGCCATGAGGGAACGGGTCCGGAGCCACGAGCGGGTGACGGCGATCGCGACCGCGCAGAACACCAGCCCGAAGACGATCCGCCAGGCGACGATCTCGAATGCGCCGGCCGGGGCCATCGCCGCGAAGAGCAGGGGCATGAGGCCCCAGAGCCCGTACGCGATGATCGCCTGCACGACGCCGACGGATGCCTCGCTGCGGACGGGTCGCGCGGGACTCGGTTCACTCACGGAACCATCCTAGGAACGGCCACCGACGGGCCGGGCGTGCCACGGGCCTCCCGGTCGGAGCACGTGCACGCAACGGATCTACCGGAAGCCCGCAGACGCACGAACGCCCCGCCGGCCGACAGGCCGAACGGGGCGTTCGCGTGGAGTACTGGACTCAGTTGACGACGACCGCGAGGACGTCGCGGGCCGACAGGACCAGCAGGTCCTCGCCCGAGTACTTGACCTCGGTTCCGCCGTACTTGGAGTAGATGACCTTGTCACCCACGGCGACGTCCAGCGGGACGCGGTTGCCGTTGTCGTCGATGCGACCGGGGCCCACGGCGACGACCTCGCCCTCCTGGGGCTTCTCCTTCGCGGTGTCGGGGATGACCAGACCGGATGCAGTGGTCTGCTCCGCCTCGACCTGGCGGATGACGATGCGATCCTCGAGCGGCTTGATGCTGACGGCCACGGTGACCTCTTCTTTCTCGGTACGGACTCGGTACAGATGAAAACCGGGTTGGCACTACGCACAGGAGAGTGCCAACGCCAACTCTAGGGGGACACTGGCACTCGGTCAATCCGAGTGCCAGCACATCAGGGGAACATCCAGCACCTGGGAGGATCGGGACATGGAAGCCGCCGAACTCGCCGCACTGCTGACCCCCGACGGGATGGCCCTGCTCGACCGTACCCCCGGCGTCTCGGACGGCGGCGAGATCGTCCGGGTGGTGTCGCGGCTCCGTGCCGAGGGGCACGACCCGCAGCTCGTCGCCGCGGTCCTGACCCAGGCCAAGCTCCGGCAGAAGGCCCGTGGCAAGTTCGGCGACTTCGCCGGACGCATGCTCTTCACCGAGGCCGGACTCGAGCAGGCCACCCGGCTGCAGGTCGCCGCCCAGCACGCCGGGCGCTTCGCCGCAGCCGGGCTGACCCGGGTCGCCGACCTCGGGTGCGGGATCGGCGGCGACGCGATGGCGATGGCGGCCCTCGACCTCGACGTCACGGCGGTCGACCGTGACGAGGTCACCGCGGCGGTCGCCACGCACAACCTCGCGGTGTGGCCGAACGCCCGGGTCGAACTGGGCGACGCGGCCTCGTTCGACGTCTCCCGCGTCGACGGCATCTGGATGGACCCCGCACGTCGGACCTCCGGCCACTCCGACACCCGCCGGCTGGCCGATCCGGACGACTGGTCACCCTCGTTGGACACCGTGTTCGCCACCGCGACGACGACGCCGACCGGCGTGAAGCTCGGGCCGGGGATCGACCGCGACCTGATCCCGGACACCGCCGAGGCGCAGTGGACGTCCGTCGACCGCGAGGTCGTCGAGCTCGCGCTGTGGTTCGGACCCCTCGCCCGGCCGGGGATCCGCCGTGCCGCCACGGTGATCGGTGCGCGCGGCATCGCCGAGATGACCGGCCCGGCAGACTCGGAGGACGCCGAGGTGGGGCCGCTCGGGGCCTACCTGTACGAGCCGGACGGCGCCGTCATCCGCGCACGGCTCATCGGCGACCTCGCCCGCACCCTGGACGGCCACATGCTCTCCGACGGGATCGCGTACGTCACCTCGGACCGTGCCGTGTCGACGCCCTTCGCCCAGGGCTTCCGGGTGCTCGACACCATGCCGCTCGACGTGAAGCGCCTGTCAGCGCGGCTCGCCGCCGACGGCATCGGCACCGTCGAGATCAAGAAGCGCGGCGTCGACGTCGACCCGGCGCAGTTCCGCAAGCGCCTGCGGCTACGCGGGACCGGTCGTGTGACCCTCGTGCTCACCCGGCTGGAGGGCCGGCACACCGCGATCCTGTGCGAGCGGCTCAGCTGAGGAACGCGCCGGTCCCCGAGTCGTAGCCGTAGTCGGAGTAGCCGCTCTGGCCGATCACGCCGAGGAAGATGATGAAGGCGATCCAGATCAGCCAGACGCCGGTCATCACCCAGCCGGCGATGATGCCGGTCAGGGCGAGCGCTCGGCCGGCCTCACCGTTCTGCTTGATCTTGCCGAGCGCGACGTGGCCGAGGATCGCGCCGGCGGGGCCGAGCAGGATCGCGATGAACCACATCGGGACGGCGGCGAGTCCGAACACGATCGACAGGATCGCCAGCGTGTTCGTCTTCGGGCGCTGCGCGTAGGGCTGGTACGCCGTCGCACCGTAGGCACCCGCGGGCGCGTACGGCTGCTGCTGCGGCTGCGCGTAGGGGTTCTGGCCGCCCTGCTGCTGCGCGTACGGGTTCTGCTGGCCGTGCGGGTTCTGGGCGGCGCCGTACGGGTCCTGCGGCGCCTGCGGTGCCGAGTACGGGTTCTGCGGCGCCTGCTGCGGAGCCGCGTACGGGTTCTGCGCCTGCTGCGGAGCCGCGTACGGGTTCGACGGCTGCGGCTGGCCGTACGGGTTGGACTGCTGGGGCTGGCCGTAGGGGTTCGGCTGCTGCGGTGCCGCGTACGGGTTCGACGGCTGTTGTTGCCCGTACGGGTTCTGCGGCTGCTCGGGAGCCGACGGGGCCTGTGGTGCGTCGGGGGCCTGCGGTGCGTCCGGAGCGGACGTCCCCTCGGGCTGCCCGCCGGTCGTGCCGCCCGGGGTCGTCTCGCCCGGCTTCGGCCACTCGTTCTGATCGGACACCGTCCACCCCTCTCGGCGCCCGGTCTCTCCGACGCCAGGTGAATCCTCCCACAGGCGCCCGAGGGCCGACCGGTCGGGGCCCGGACGGTTCAGACCGGGTCGGTGCCCGGACGGTTCAGACCTGGACGGTGCCCGGACGGTTCAGACCTGGACGGTCGTCACCGGCAACGTCGAGTCGGCCGCGATCCCGAGGTCGCTCGGCGCGTGCCCCTCGGCGACCAGGCGTGCGCCGACGGCCGCGATCATGGCGCCGTTGTCCGTGCACAGGTCGAACGGCGGGATCCGCAGCTGCACCCCCGCGGCGGCGCACCGCTCCTCGGCGACCTGCCGCAGCCGAGCGTTCGCGACCACACCGCCACCGAGCAGGAGCCGGTCCACGCCGGTGTCGCGGCACGCGTTCAGGGCCTTGGTCAGCAGGACGTCGACGACGGCTTCGCGGAAGCTCGCGGCGACGTCCGCCACGGGCACCTCGCGCCCTTCGTCGCGGCACCGCTCGACCCAGCGGGCGACGGCGGTCTTCAGCCCAGAGAACGAGAAGTCGTAGCGGTGCGCGGCCAGGTCCTTCGGCAGCGTCAGGCCGCGGGGGAACCGGATGGCCTTCGGGTCGCCGTCCGCCGCAGCCCGGTCGATCTGCGGCCCGCCGGGGTACGGCAGGCCGAGCAGCCGCGCGACCTTGTCGAACGCTTCACCCGCGGCGTCGTCGATGGTCTCGCCGAGCAGTTCGACGTCGCCGACCAGGTCCTTCACGAGCAGCAGCGAGGTGTGCCCGCCGGACACCAGCAGTGCGATCGTCGGCAGCTCGATGTCGCTGCCGTCCGTGCGCAGGACGTCGGCACCGACGTGCCCGACCAGGTGGTTCACGCCGTACAGGGGCTTGCCGGTGGCGACGGCGAGCGCCTTCGCGGCACCGACCCCGACCATGAGCGCGCCCGCCAGCCCCGGCCCGGCGGTGACCGCGACGGCGTCGAGTTCGTCGAGGGTGACCCCGGCCCGCTCGAGTGCCTCGTGCAGCGTCGGGGTCATCGCCTCGAGGTGGGCCCGCGCGGCGACCTCGGGCACGACGCCGCCGTACCGGGCGTGCTCGTCCATGCTCGACGCGATGACGTTCGCGAGCAGGGTGCTCCCCCGCACGATGCCCACGCCCGTCTCGTCGCAGCTCGTCTCGATGCCGAGCACCAGTGGTTCAGCCACGCTCATCGAGCGCCTCCTGTCCGATCGGTCCGACGGTCGACGGCGACGGCGACGGCGACGACGACGGCGTCGCGTCTGCTGCGACCGGCAGCTCCGCCCGCATCACCCACGCGTCGACGCCGTCCGGCTGGTAGTACCGCGGCCGGGTCGCGATGTGCTCGAACCCGAACGCCGTGTACATCGACTGCGCGACGGGGTTGTCGGCGCGGACCTCGAGGAACACCTCCCGCACACCGCGGCGACGGGCCTCGTCGAGGAGGTCCGTGAAGAGCACCCGCCCGAGTCCCTTGCCGCGCTGCTCGGCTGCGACCGCGATGGTCTGCACGTCGGCGACCGGGTTGCCCGCCAGCGAGGACAGTCCGGCGTACCCGACGACCGACGGCGCGGCCGAGTCATCGACGGTCTCGATCACGACGTAGTACCCGTGCGGCGAGTACAGCTCGCCCGACATCTGCGACGCCGACCAGGCGTCCGTCGGGAACGAGACGTGCTCGAGCCACATGATGTCGTCGAGGTCCTGTGGGTGCGCCCGCCGCAGGCGGAGCCCGTCCGGCACCGTCACTGCTTCACCCGTTTCGGCGCACCCGGCACCGTGACGTCGGGTTCCCGCAGGTAGAGGGGGGTGTCCTGGTCGAACCCCGCGCCGGATCGCAGGCGGTCCGCGGCGAGTGATCCGAGCCTCCAGGCAGGGATGGACAGGGCCGTCACGCGGTCCCAGCCCACCGCTTCGGGCCGGGAGGCACGGATCGCCTCGTCGAGATCGGCGGGCCTGGCGAGACCCGGACCCGCAACCCGCGTGCCGGTCTGGTCGTACGCGCTCCAGTAGACCTCGCGCCGGCGGGCGTCCGTCAGGACGACGAACGGTCCGTCTCGTCGCCCGTCGCGCTCGTCGGCCGCGACCGCGTCGTGGCTGACGAGTGGCAGGACGGGCACGCCGACCGCGGCGGCGAAGGTGCGGGCGGCGGCGATCCCGACGCGCAGACCGGTGAACGGGCCGGGGCCCATGCCGGCGACCACGCCCGTGACGTCCGCGCCAGTGATGCCGGCCTCGGCGAGCGCCTCGGCCAGGAACGGGCCGATCACCTCGGCGTGCCGGCGACTGTCCTCGGTGTCGCGGGTGGCGAGGGGCTTGCCGGTGGCCGGGTCGACGACGGCCACGGAGGTTCCGGCGGAGGTGTCGATGGCGAGGAGCACCCGTCCATCGTAGGCGGGGTGGGATCAGGTCTCGTCGAGGCTGCCAGCGACCGCGTTCCAGATCTCGTCGGCACGCCACCGCTCGCGTCCGCCTCGGCCCGAACGCCCCAGCGACCGGAGCCAGCCGTACTCCTCCGCGCGGCGGAGGAGGGACGAGGCCGTCGGCTGCGAGACGTCGAGCGCACGCCGGACGGACGTGACCGTCACGACCGGGTTCCTGAAGACCACGTCGACGAGCCCAGGGAGGGCCGAACGCTCCGTTCGCGAGGCCAGGCGGTACCGCTCGCGGATCTCGACGAGCTTCCTGATCCGTTCGGCGCTGTCGTTCGCCCGGACGGTCACCGCCTCCGCGAAGAACTGGATCCACTCGTCCACCTCCCCGCGCTCCCGGACAGCCTGCAACCGCTCGTAGTACTCCGTGCGGTGCTGTTCGAAGTAGCCCGAGATGTGCAGGATCGGCGCCGGCAGGATGCCGTCCGCGATGAGCGAGAAACCGATCAGGAGCCGGCCGATCCGGCCGTTACCGTCGAGGAACGGGTGGATCGTCTCGAACTGGTAGTGCAGCAGCGCACACTTCACGGTCACCGACATCGTGTCCAACCGTCCGTTCACGAACCGCTCCCAGTCGTCGAGCGTGTCCGGCAGGTGGTCCTGGTGCGGTGGGATGAAGCGTGCGGTTTCGGGCCGAGCGTTCGGTGATCCGATCCAGACCGGCGAGCGGCGGAGCTCTCCAGGAGACTTCTCGTCGCCGCGCACGTCGCGCATGAGGGTCTCGTGCAGCGCGCAGATGAACCGCTGCGTGATCGGCAGGTCCGCGAGGAGGTCGACGCCCTCGCGCGCCGCTCGTAGGTAGTTGTCGACCTCACGAAGGTCGTCGTCCAGGATCTCGTCGTCGTTCTCGACGCTGAGCACATCGCTCAGCGACGCTTGTGTGCCCTCGATCCGCGAGCTCGCAAGGGCTTCCTGTGCCATGGATGGGCCGAGCAGCAGTTCCGGCTCCTGCACGAGCTGCCCGAGCCCGGCCAACCGGCCGATGGCGATGTCGGCGCGTGACACCGCAGCGTTCGTCACGGGCTCGAGGACGAGTTCGCGTGGGAGGGGTGCAGGCAAGAAGTAGGCGTGCGGCCACTCGGACAACGGACGCGTCGTGAGTGTGCCGAACCGATCTGAACGGAAGTCTTCTCGGCGCATCTCCTCATCATAAGCAAAGTACCCTCCGCCCTATAACTTCGGGTCGAACTTCCAAGCACCCGCACGTGGGGAGCGCGGGGACGTTCGATCCGTCATGCTGTCTCGGGAGCGTCGCCCCGGCTCTGCATCCTGCGGGCGACCGGAACACCAACTCGGTGTCGTCACGGTCCACCGTGCCGACCTCCACGTCGCTGAAGCCGCCGGTGTCGAGGACGATGCGCATGGTTCCCCCCGTTCGCGCTCACCAGATCTGCTGCGAGGCTACCGTGCGCCGGCCGGCTCACGGTCGACGACCGCCCGACGGACACCCTCCACCGCCGCGGCGACCGCGCGCTCGCGGGCCTCGGCGTCCTCGGTCTCGGAGTCGTGCACGAACACAGTGGCGCCCCGGCGGGCACCGCAGAAGTCGACGATCCCGTGCTCGACCTGCGTCCGGAGCGCCTCGGCGTACCCGTGCCGTTCGTACACGCCGGCGTCGTCACCTGCGATCGGCACCAGGTGGACGGTGAGCCGTCCGAGCGCCCGACGGATGCCGCCGTGCGGGTCGACGTCGAACGCCCAGCCGTTCACGAACACGCGGTCGATCCACCCCTTGAGCACCGCGGGCACGGACCACCACCAGACCGGGAACACGAGGACGAGGTCGGTGGCGCGGTCGATGCGCTGCTGCTCGGCGACGACGTCGGCCGGCGCGTCCGTGCCGGTCCGGTAGGTGTGCCGGTCGGCCAGCGTGAACCGCGGGTCGAACCCCTCGGCCGCCAGGTCGGCGGTCTCGACCGTCCCGGCCGGCAGGGCGTCCTGCAGGCGAGCCGCGAGGTGGTGGGTGAGCGAGTCGGGGTCCGGGTGGGCGGTCACGATGAGCGTCGGCACACCGCATCCTCCCGGAGCCGGCTGGGCGGCACCGGGACGCCCGCTGTCGCCAGGCCGTGCCGGCTCACACTGCGGTCAGGTCGAGGGACCAGGCGACCTCGTGCGCGAACTGCCCGGTCCGCCGGAACGACCGGACCTGGTGCGTGTCGGCCATCACGGCCGCCAGGTCGTCACGGTCGGCGGGGGTGAACCCGAGCGACTGCCAGAACGGACCGGAGCGCCGCGAGAACAGCCACGCCCGTCGCGCGCCCGTGGTCGCGGCGTGGTCGACGGCGAAGCGTGCGAGTCGGGTGCCATGGCCGAGCCCCCGGAGGTGCGGCGCCACCGCCACGCTGCGGACGAGCACGTGGACACCGTCGGCGCTCGTCTCGTACCCGGTGCTGCCGACCACGCGGCCGTCGTCGGCACGGTCGACCCACAGCCGGACGGTCGGCTCGAGACCGGCAGGGTCGAGGCCAGCACGGTCGAGACCAGCGACGGTCAGGTCGGCACCGACGAGGAAGGTGCGGAGGTCGTCGACCGCACCGGTGTCCACGCGCTGCAGAGTCAGAGGTCGACGCCCGTCCAGCGCGGGCCCGTCGCGGTGACGACGACCCGGCGCGGCTCGTCGGTCACGTCGTCGGGATCGACGTCGTCGTCGGCCCCGCGGTCGGCCGCGTCGGCTCCGGTGGCACGGGTGATCTCGACGTCGAGCACGCTGTCACTGATGCCGTCGACCATGCCGCGGCCCCACTCGACCACGACGATCGACGCATCCCAGTCGAGGTCGAGGTCGTCGAGCTCGACGGGGTCGGACAGCCGGTACGCGTCGACGTGCACCAGGTCCGGGCCGACGGTGGTGGGGTGCGTCCGGGCGAGGACGAAGGTCGGGCTCGACACCTGACCACGCGCGCCGAGGGCAGCGCCGAGGCCACGGGTCAGCGTCGTCTTGCCGGCGCCGAGCGGCCCGGTGAGCACGACCAGGTCCCCGGCACGCAGGACCGCGGCCAGCCGCGCCCCGAGCTGGCCCATCGCATCGGTGCCGTCGACGGCGGTGTCCAGCAGGACCCGAGCGGCGCCGGTCACGACTGGTCGCCCCGCAGGTACTCCCCGACGTGTCCCTCGATGTCGTGGCCCTCGTAGAACCGTGGCACGCGGGTCCCGATGCGGCAGACGATCTCCTCGCCGATGGTGCCGAGCGAACGGCCCCAGTCGAGGACGGTCATCTCGTCGTGCTCGCCGGTGCCGAACAGCGTCACGGTGTCGCCGGTCTGCACGTCGTCGTCGCCGACGTCCACCAGGAACTGGTCCATGGCGACACGGCCCGCGATCGGGTAGCGCTTCCCGCCGATCGCCACCTCGATGCGGCCCTGCGCCAGACGGGGGACGCCGTCCGCGTACCCGACGGGCACGAGCGCGAGGGTGGTCTCCGAGGCGGTGCGGTACGTGTAGTCGTACGAGACGCCGGTGTCGACGGGCACCCGCTTGGTCTTCGCGACCGACGCCGTCAGGGTCATCACGGGTTCGAGCCCGAGGTCGGCCGCCGACACACCGTCCGCGCCGGGGATGCCGAACAAGTTGGCGCCCATCCGGACCATGTCCTTGCGGAACTCCTTGCGCTCCAACCCGGCGAGCGAGGCGGCGACGTGCTCCATTGGGACATCGAGCCCGAGGTCGTCGGCCTGCTCCACGGCGGCGTCGAAGAGCGCCACGGCGTCGGCGTCGTCCTGGTCCGAGGACTCCGCCAGGTGCGTGTACGCCGCGACGACCTCGATGCGGCCGGCGCGCTGGGCGTCCAGCGCGAGCGACACGAGCGCCGGCCAGGCCGCCGGGGTCGCTCCGTCGCGGTGCAGCCCGGAGTCGAAGCCGAGGTGCACGCGCGCGGGTCGCTGGTCGACGGCGTCGATGACGCGCCGCAGCTCCGGCACGTTCGAGACACCGAGGTCGACGGCGGAGTCGATGGCGTCGCGGAAGTCCAGGGCGGGGTCGTGCTGCCAGGTGAAGAGGTGGACGTCCTCACCGACGCCGATCGACCGCAGACGCAGGGCCGCGGGGACCGTGAGCACCCCGATCCAGCGGATGCCGGCGTCCACCGCGGCAAGCGCGATCGGCTCGAGACCGTGGCCGTACGCGTCGGCCTTCATGATCGCCATGACCGCGACGGGGTCCATCCACTCGCGGACCAGGTCGAGGTTCGCGCGGTAGGCGTCCAGGTCGATCCGTGCCTGGCGCAGGGGTGCGGAGCTCACGTCGTCCTCCGGTGCACGCTGTGGCCGACCCGGGCGACCACCTCGTAGTTGATGGTGCCGATCGCGGCGGCCCAGTCCTCGACCGCGGGGTCGCCGTTCGCCGGGTCGCCCCAGAGCACGGCTTCGTCGCCGATGCTGACGTCGGCGTCGCCGATGTCCACGTGCATGGCGTTCATCGCGACCCGGCCGACCACCGGGAACGTGCGGTCGCCGATGCGGACCGAGACCCGGTTGCCGAAGTCGCGGTCGAAGCCGTCGGCGTACCCGAGGCCGATGACGGCGAGGCGGGTGTCGGTCGACGCCCGCCAGGTGTAGCCGTAGGACACGCCCTCGCCGGCGCGGACGTCGACGGTGCGGAGCACGGCAGCGGTCACACGCATCGCGGGGCGGAGGCCGAGGTCGGCCGACGTGCGGTCGGTGAACGGGCTCAGGCCGTACAGGGCGAGTCCGACGCGGGACAGGTCGCGGCGCGTCTCCGGCACGGCGATGCTCGCGGCGCTCGCGGCGAGGTGCACCAGGTCGGGCACGATGCCGTTGGCGGCGAGGCCGTCGAGTGCGCGCTGCAGTGCTGCGTCCTGGTCGAGGTCGTCCGTGCGCGACGCGTTCGACAGGTGCGACATCAGCCCCTCGACACGGGTGCGGTTGCCACCACGGGCGAGAGCCCCGGCGGTCGCGAAGAGTTCGGTCCACTCGGATTCGACCGCACCGTTGCGGCTCAGGCCGGTGTCGACGCAGATGTGCACGGCGCCGACCTCGGAGTCGGCAGCGGCGGACAACTGCTCGACGCTCGACACCGCCGGGGTGATGCCGTACTGCGCTGCCCGGCGGAAGTCCTCGTCGGGGGCGTGCAACCACGCGAGGATCCGGACGTCCTCGTCGATGCCGCCCTGACGGAGCGCGACGGCCTCGTCGATGTCCGCGACGCCGAGCCACTCGGCACCGGCGTCGACGAAGGCCCGTGCGGCGTCGAGCGCGCCGTGGCCGTAGGCGTTGGCCTTCACGACCGCGATGACGCCGGCCGGTGCGACCTGCTCGGCGATCGTCGCGTAGTTCTCGATCAGCGCTTCACGATCGACCGTGATGCCGGTGAACGCACTCACTTCGTTGTTCCCTCCAGGACCACGAACGCGGTCGCGATCCCTCCATCATGCGAGAGCGACAGGTGCACGCTCGTCACGCCACGCGCATCCGCCACCTGTCGCGCCTGTTGGTGCAGCGTCAGCGACGGGTTGCGCTGGTCGTCCGACACGACCTCGAGGTCCTGCCAGCTGAGCCCAGCACTGGAGCCGAACGCCTTGATCAGGGCTTCCTTGGCCGCGAACCGCGCAGCGAGCGACGCGATCGGCCGTTGTTCGCCGTCGCGGACCTGCTCGGCCGGGGTGAACAACCGCGCACGCATCGCCGGCGTGCGCGACAGCACCCGTTCGAACCGCTCCAGGTCCACCACGTCGACCCCGATGCCGATGATCATCGTGCGACTACTCGACGGTGACCGACTTCGCGAGGTTGCGCGGCTGGTCGACGTCGAGGCCCTTGGCCGCGGCGAGCTCCATGCCGAACATGTGCAGCGGCGCCACGGCGAGCAGCGGCTCGAACAGCGGGGTCGCGAGCGGGATGCGCACCACCTCGTCGGCGAAGGGCAGCACGGCGGCGTCGCCCTCTTCCGCGATGGCGATCACGCGAGCGCCACGGGCGCGGATCTCCTGGATGTTCGACACGACCTTCGGGTGCAGCGACCGCGGGTCACGCGGCGACGGCACGATGACGAAGACGATCTGCCCGGGCTCGATGAGCGCGATCGGGCCGTGCTTGAGCTCACCTGCGGCGAAGCCCTCGGCGTGGATGTACGCGAGCTCCTTCAGCTTGAGCGCACCCTCGAGCGCGATCGGGTAGCCGACGTGGCGACCGAGGAACAGCACGCTGCGGGTGTCCGCCATCCAGCGGGCCAGGTCCTTGATGCCGGCGGCGTCCTCGATGGTCTGCTGCAGCTTCGGGGCGAGGCCCTCGAGCTCGGCGACCTGCTCGGCGATCTGCTCCGCCGTCATGGTGCCGCGGAGGGTGGCCAGGTGCAGGCCCAACAGGTACAGCGCGACGCCCTGGGCGATGAAGGCCTTCGTCGACGCGACGGCGACCTCGGGCCCGGCGTGCGTGTAGATCACGGCGTCGGACTCGCGCGGGATCGTCGCGCCCTGGGTGTTGCAGATCGACAGCACCTGCGCGCCCTGCTCGCGGGCGTACTTGACGGCCATGAGCGTGTCCATGGTCTCGCCGGACTGGCTGATCGAGACGACGAGGGTGCGGTCGTTCAGCACCGGGTCGCGGTAGCGGAACTCGTGGGCGAGCTCGACCTCGACCGGGATGCGGGCCCACTGCTCGATGGCGTACTTGCCGAGGATGCCGGCGTACGCAGCGGTGCCGCAGGCGATCACGATGACGCGGTCGACCGTGGCCAGACGCTCGGCGATCGGGTCGAGGTCGGTCAGGGTGACGGCGCCGTCGTGCACGCGGCCGAGGATCGTCTTGGCGACGGCCTCGGGCTCCTCGCTGATCTCCTTCGCCATGAACGAGGACCAGCCGCCCTTGTCGGCTGCGGAGGCGTCCCAGTTCACCTCGAACTCGCTTGGGGTGGCCGGGGTGCCGTCGAAGTGGATGACGTCGACGCGGTCGGGGCGGATCGTGGCGATCTCGTCCTGCCCGATGGCGAGGGCACGCTGCGTGTAGGCGACGAACGCGGCGACGTCCGAGCCCATGAAGTTCTCGCCGTCGCCCAGGCCCACCACGAGCGGGGAGTTGCGACGGGCGCCGACGACGACGCCGGGCTGGTCGGCGTGCACGACGAGGAGCGTGAACGCCCCGTCCAGTCGCTGCACGGCCTGCTGCATGGCGGCGGTCAGGTCACCGGTCTCGCGGAACGCCCGACCGACCAGGTGCGCGGCGACCTCGGAGTCGGTCTCGCTGCGGAACTCGATGCCCTCGGCCTGCAGCTCGGCGCGCAGCTCCGAGAAGTTCTCGATGATGCCGTTGTGGATGAGGGCGAGCTTGTCGCCGTCGGCCAGGTGCGGGTGGGCGTTGCCGTCCGTCGGGCCGCCGTGGGTCGCCCAGCGGGTGTGCCCGATGCCCGTGGTGCCGTCCGGGATCGGCGACGACTCGAGCTCGTCGACGAGGGCCTGGAGCTTGCCCGCCTTCTTGGCGGAGACGAGGTCCCCCGCAGGGTCGACCACGGCGATGCCCGCCGAGTCGTAGCCGCGGTACTCGAGGCGACGGAGGCCACCGAGGAGGACGTCCTGGCTGCTGTTGCTGCCGACGTAGCCGACGATTCCACACATGGAAGCGATCCTACGGTCTGCCTGAGCGCGGACCCTGCGAAGCAGCAGGGCTGGGGATAACGTTTCGGCCATGGGACGCTTCGACGACATCGCCATCACCACGCTGCACGGCGAGGACACCACGTTCGGCTCGTTCGCGGACAAGGCGGTGCTGGTCGTGAACGTGGCGTCGCGGTGCGGTCTCGCTCCGCAGTACGAGCAGCTCGAGGCCCTCCAGAAGCAGTACGGCCCGCGCGGCTTCACGGTCCTCGGGTTCCCGAGCAACCAGTTCCTGCAGGAGCTCGGCTCGTCCGAGGCCATCGACGAGTACTGCTCCACCACGTGGGGCGTCACCTTCCCGATGTCCGAGAAGGTCAAGGTGAACGGCAAGAGCGCGCACCCGCTCTACCACGCGCTCAAGGAGACCCCGGACGCCGACGGCAAGGCCGGACGGGTCAGCTGGAACTTCGAGAAGTTCCTCGTCGCCCCCGACGGCACCGTCTCGCGCTTCCGTCCGACCACGAAGCCGGACGCCCCCGAGGTGATCGCGGCCATCGAGGCCGCCCTGCCCGCCTGACGCACCGCGTCCTGCGGACGCACACCGAGCACTGGACGGGAGGCCCGGTAGAGGTGAGCCGGTCAGCTCACCTGCACCGGGCCTCCCGTCTGTACGCTCGTCCCCATGCCGATCCCGGAGACCGCCGTCGCGCACCCGACCCCGTTCGTGGAGATCCCGCGGCACGAGTGGTCGCAGCTCGCACCCAAGGAGCACCTGTCGCTCACCGAGACCGAGATCGTGCAGCTGCGCGGGCTCGGCGACCGGCTGGACATGCAGGAGGTGCAGGAGGTCTACCTCCCGCTGTCACGGCTGCTGACGCTCTACGCGGCCGGCGCCCGCAACCTGCACGCGTCGACATCGGCGTTCCTGGGTGACCGCGCCGGACGCACGCCGTTCGTCATCGGCGTCGCGGGCTCCGTCGCCGTCGGCAAGTCGACCGTCGCCCGACTGCTCCGCGAGCTGACGAAGCGCTGGCCGGACACCCCACGCGTCGAGCTGGTGACCACCGACGGCTTCCTGTACCCGAACGCCGAGCTCGAGCGTCGCGGGATCATGGACCGGAAGGGCTTCCCGGAGTCCTACGACCGTCGCTCCCTGCTGCGGTTCGTCAGCCAGGTGAAGAGCGGCGCGACCGAGGTCCGGGCGCCGTACTACTCGCACCTGGTCTACGACATCGTGCCGGACGCCGAGATCGTCGTCCGCCAGCCGGACATCCTCATCGTCGAGGGCCTGAACGTGCTCGCCCCGCCGGTGCACGGGCGGCTCGCGCTGTCCGACCTGTTCGACTTCACGATCTACGTCGACGCCAAGACCAAGGACATCGAGGCCTGGTACGTCGACCGGTTCCTGGCCCTGCAGGAAGAGGCGTTCTCGAGCCCGGACTCCTTCTTCCACCGGTTCGCCTCGCTGTCGCGCGACGACGCGGTGCGGACGGCGACCGAGGTCTGGCGGGCGATCAACGAGCCGAACCTGCTCGAGAACGTCCTGCCGACCCGGTCCCGCGCGACCCTGGTGCTCAAGAAGGCCGCCGATCACAAGGTGAACTCGGTCCTGCTCCGCAAGATCTAGCGCGGGCGCGCGCGGGTGCGCGCGGGCTTGCACCCCGGTATGGCGGTCGCGCCCCCAAGAGTCGGGGCGCAACGACCGCAGCGGGGCGCGCGACGCAAGCGGGGCGCGACGCGGTCGCGTGCTCGCCCGATTGCGCCCCGGTACGGGCATCGCGCCCCGAAGAGTCGGGGCACAACGACCGCAGCGGGGCGCGAACGCGGCGCGCGCGCAGCGCGAAGTCGCGCCCGCCCTACGCGGCGTCGAGCGCCAGGCGGTCCTGCACGACGGCGGCGAGCTCCTCGGCGATGCGCTGAGCGTCGTCCTGCGAGGCGGCCTCGACCATCACGCGCACGACCGGCTCGGTACCCGACGGACGGAGCAGGACCCGACCGGTGTCACCGAGCGCTGCTGAAGCCGCGGCGACCGCGTCCTGCACACCCTGGTCGGCGAGACCGTGCCGGTCGACGCCGCGGACGTTGAGCAGCACCTGCGGGAACACCGTCATGCACGAGGCGAGCTCCTGCAGCGACTTCCCGGTGCGCGCCATCTCGGCGACCAGGTGCAGCCCGGTCAGGATGCCGTCGCCCGTGGTGGCGTACTCGTTGAAGATGATGTGGCCGGACTGCTCGCCACCGATGGAGTAGTCGCCCTCGTTCATCTTCTCGAGCACGTAGCGGTCGCCGACGCCGGCCTCGATCACCGTGATGCCCGCGTCTGCCATGGCGCGCTTGAGCCCGAGGTTGGACATGACCGTCGCGACGAGGGTGTCGTCCTTCAGCCGCCCGCGCTCCTGCAACGACAGCGCCAGGATCGCCATGATCTGGTCACCGTCGATGGCGTTGCCCGCGGCGTCCACCGCCAGGCAGCGGTCGGCGTCGCCGTCGTGCGCGATGCCGATGTCCGCGCCGGCAGCCAGGACGGCGCGGGACAGGTTGTCGATGTGGGTCGAGCCGACGCCGTCGTTGATGTTCCATCCGTCGGGCTCGGCGCCGATGAGCGTCACGCGGGCCCCGGCGTTCACGAACACCTCGGGCGAGACGCCGGCGGCAGCACCGTTGGCGCAGTCGAGCACGACGTGGATGCCGTCGAGCCGGTGCGGCAGCGTGCCGAGCAGGTGGACGACGTAGCGGTCCTCGGCGTCGGCGAACCGGGTGATCCGGCCGACGTCGATGCCGGTGGGGGTCGGCGCGGAGTGGTCGTGCATGGCCGCTTCGATGCGGTCCTCGACCTCGTCCGGCAGCTTGCGACCACCCGTGGCGAAGAACTTGATCCCGTTGTCCGGGGCGGGGTTGTGCGACGCGGAGATCATCACGCCGAAGTCCGCGTCGATGTCCGCGACGAGGAACGCCGCAGCGGGGGTGGGGATGACCCCGGCGTCGAGCACGTCGACGCCGGCGGAAGCGAGCCCGGCCGCGACGGCGGCACCGAGGAACTCGCCGGAGACGCGCGGGTCACGCGCGAGGACCGCGCGCGGGCGCGGTCGACCGGACGCCCGGCGGGCGTCGGCATGGTGTCCGTGTGTGAGAACGGCCGCGCTCGCCTGGGCAAGACCCAGTGCGAGCGCGGCCGTCAGCTCGCCGTTGGCGAGACCACGAACCCCGTCGGTACCGAACAGACGCGGCATTGCGATCTTCAGCCGGTGACGACTAGCGCTTCGAGAACTGCGAAGCCTTGCGGGCCTTCTTGAGACCGGCCTTCTTGCGCTCGATGACGCGGGCGTCACGGGTGAGGAAGCCGGCCTTCTTGAGGGTCGCGCGGTTGTTCTCGCGGTCGATCTCGTTCAGCGTGCGGGCGATGGCGAGGCGGAGTGCGCCGGCCTGACCCGAGGGGCCGCCACCGGTGATGCGGGCGACGACGTCGTACGAGCCGAGGAGCTCGAGGACCTTGAACGGGTCGTTGATGAGCTGCTGGTGCAGCTTGTTCGGGAAGTAGTCCTCGAGCGAGCGACCGTTCACGACGAACGTGCCGGAGCCCGGAACGAGGCGAACGCGCGCGATGGCCTCCTTGCGGCGCCCGACGGCACCGCCGGAGACGTTGAGGATCTGACGGGGAGCAGCCTCGGCAGCGGCGGGTGCGCTCTCCGTGGTGAAGCTCTCCGGGGTCTGGTCGAGGGAATCAGCGATCTGAGCCATGAGTTTTCTGTGTCCTTGAAGTCGTCGTGGCCGGAACTACTGTGCGACCTGGTCGAAGATGTACGCCTTGGGCTGCTGCGCGGAGTGCGGGTGCTCCGCGCCGGCGTAGACCTTCAGCTTCTTGAGCTGCTCGCGACCGAGGGTGTTCTTCGGCAGCATGCCGCGGATCGCCTTCTCGACGGCGCGGGTGGGGTGCTTCTCGAGCATCTCCGGGTAGGAGGTCGCCGTCAGGCCGCCCGGGTACCCGGAGTGGCGGTAGTAGACCTTCTTCGCGAGCTTCGAACCGGTCAGGGCGACCTTGTCGGCGTTCACGATGATGACGTAGTCACCCATGTCCATGTGCTGGGCGAAGGTGGCCTTGTGCTTGCCGCGCAGGAGCGCCGCGGCGTGGGTGGCGAGACGGCCGAGGACGACGTCGGTCGCGTCGATGACGATCCAGTCGTGCTGGACGTCTGCCGGCTTCGGTGAGAACGTGCGAGTCACAGGAGTGCTGCTTTCGTGTCGAGGTGAGGAGTCCGTGAATCCCACTCCGGTCGGGGTTCCCCACGGCAGAAGCCGGCGGAACGCCCGGATGGAGGGCTCATCTGACTGTCCGGCGCGCGTGGCGCACAGACCAAGGTGAGAGCGTAGCCGACGCGGGTCGCGTCGGTCAAACGCAGCCACTGCCGGACGGGAGGCCCGTGGCGGCCTGGCCACGGGCCTCCCGTCCGTCCGTGGGTCGCGCCCACCCCCGCATGGTGAGCAGCAATGGTCGGGTCGCGCACGGCGAACCCGACCATTCCTGCTCACGAAGTGCCCCCGTGGGGCGTGGGGACTACTCCGCGGCGGCCGCGGTCCTCCGGCGGCGGACGATCAGGACGCCCGCACCCGCGGCGAGCAGCAGGAACGCGATGAGCGCACCGACACCGAGGCCCTCGGCACCCGTGAACGCGAGCTGCCCGTCAGCAGTGATCGTGATCGGGGTCCAGCCGATCAGGCTCCCGTCCGCGGCCGTCACCGCGAGGCGGTGTGCACCAGCGGGGGTGTCCGACGGGATCGTGACGCGCACCGTGCCGTCAGCGCCGACCGTCACGGTGCCGAGCAGCGTCGGGGTCGAGTACAGCCACACGTTCACGACGTCACCCGCGTACTGCGAGCCGACCGTCACCGTGATGGTCTCCCCCGCACGAGCCGACGACGGCGCCGAGACGCTCCCGCGGTTCGCGTCGGTCAGACCGGTCTCCGACGGGGCCACCGGCGGCACCGTGCTCGGCGCGGACGGGGTCGGAGCAGGGGTCGGCTTCGACGTGGGCGTCGGGGTCGGGGTC